>JAYWCO010000048.1:0-1829 GCA_043780475.1 Burkholderiales bacterium
CTAAGCCTGTCCTTGGCCCATTGATCATAGATCATCAAAAATTTATAAGCGAAAGTCACTATGCGCCTGGTCACATACCAACTGCTCAACACCACCGAACTTCGTACCGGCATTCAGATCAGTAACGATCAGGTGCTCGATATTGCGCATGAAGCAGCAGCGCTGGACAGCACTGCAGGCATCACCACCATGCTCGATATTATTGCCGGCGGCGAGGCAACCATGCGCTTACTGCGTGCCATTGAAGCGGCGCCCAAAACTGCACCCGTGATGCTCAACAAAGCCTTATTAAAAGCGCCGATCCCGCGTCCGGCCAAGAACATATTTTGTGTGGGCTGGAATTATCTGGATCATTTTTCAGAAGGTGCCGCGATGGCACAGGACAATCGGGAGCTGCCCAAATATCCAGTATTTTTTTCAAAAGCACCAACGGCCGTGAATGGCCCGTTCGATGTGATTCCATTTGATGAAACCATTTCCACGCAGCTTGATTGGGAGGTTGAGCTGGGTGTGGTGATGGGCATGCCGGGTAAAAATATCGCCGAGGCCGATGCGATGAAACATATCTTTGGCTATACCATCATCAACGATGTGACCTGGCGTGATGTGCAGCGCCGCCACGGTGGGCAGTGGCTTAAAGGCAAAAGCTTGGATGGCACCTGCCCGATGGGGCCCTGCATCGTCACGGCTGATTCACTGGACCCGACCCATCTCGACCTTGAGTGTCGTGTATCGGGCGTGATCAAACAAAAGTCCAACACTCAACATCTCTATTTCAAAATCCCGCGCCTGATTCATGATTTGTCTGAAGGCATGACGCTGGAGTCAGGCGATATTATTTCGACGGGCACGCCCGAAGGCGTGGGCTTCGCACGCACCCCACCGGAATGGATGAAGCCAGGTGATTTACTGGAAACGGAAATTGAAGGTATTGGTATCATGCGCAATCCCATTGGCTCGTATTGAAAATACTGTTGAAAAAATATGCTTTCTAAAATATTAGTTTTTATGAATATCAAATTCGGTATGTTACGAATAGCGGCCCTGCCTGTGCTGATGATGCTGGCGCTGAGTGCAGCGCATTATGCGACCGCGCAGCCCCTCAAATTAAATCCGGCGCCAGTATCAATAACCGCCCCTTTTGAATTGGTCATGATTGATCACGCCAGCGAAAAAAAGCTCGGCGGATTCCCGATTGACCGCGCCCTAATCGCAAAGGCCATCACCGTCTTAAAAGAAGCCGGCGCACGCGGTGTGGTACTGAAATTTTTTTATGACCAGCCCGGCACGTCAGCCGAAAGCGATAAAGCGCTGACCGCTGCGATAGGCAGCATCAAGACCCTGCTGCAGGCCCGCATCGATGAAGCCGAGCTAAGCGCCAACCCATTGCCCGCACGATTCATGGCAGGCATGGTAAGCGGCGATTTTAAAAGCTCACTCACCGGCAGCAGCGGCTGGATTCCGCTGGCGCCGTTCGCGGCGGCAGCATTCGATATCGGCTTCGTCGATGCAGCCTCGCCTGACAGCGTACCCATGATTGAGAACTATCAAAACAAGCCAGTGAAATCACTGACCCTGGCCGCGCTGGAACTGGCCACCGGCAAGGCAGCCAAAATTGACAGCGGTACACGCGTTACGCTGGGTGACACATCATTGCCACTGACCGATGATAACCAGGTGGCATTAAAGCTCACCGCCATCACGCTACCGGATTACGTACCATTCAACACCTTACTGGAAGGCAAGATGGCCGACACACAATTAAAAGAAAAATTTCGAGATAAAGTTGTAGTGATCGCCTACGACGGCGAGAAAATGCATTTCCTGAC
>JAYWCO010000049.1:0-7561 GCA_043780475.1 Burkholderiales bacterium
CCCATCACGCCGCAGCCGATTACAGCCGCATTTTTGACGGCAATATCGGGCGCTTCCGCCACGGCAAGCATTGATGAGCCCCATGACATCGTGATCCCACCGCCACCGTGGCCGTAGTTATGGATAATAATTTTTTCGCTTAAGCGTTCGCCGCGCACCACGAAGCCAGCGGCGCGATAGGGTCGCAAACCAACCAATACGCGGGCGATTTGCGCGGCATCGATATGGGGTCGGCTAAACGGCAGCGCCGATAATGGCCGCGCATACGGTGGCCCTCGGCGCGCAGCAGGCAGCATAGTGGAGCAGCCTGACAACGCAGCGTACGCAACACTGGCACCGGTCAACTTTAACCATTCGCGGCGATTGAGATGGGGCGCAAAATTTAGGCCCGAACTGTGGTGAGTTTTCATATTGATTTATTTTAGGGTCGCGTTATTTTTTTGTCAGCAGGCGGGTTGGATGTTGCGGCTAACGCATCTGACATATGCTGAAATCAAAATCTACGGCGGACTGATTTGTTGTTGCCCAATATAAAAGCCAATAGCGGCATCAATCAGCGGAAATTTGTGTTGATTTAGCATGGGTGAATTCATGGCCTTGGAGAACGGGATCGGCAATGGCGGCGCATGGCTACACCCGCTCAGTAACGCGCCGCTCGCGCACACTAGTGCCGTCACCACCACTGCCATAGAGAAAAAAGTTCTGCACCGCCGCATGAAATGTCCTGTTTTCCTCATCAGCATCCCGACGCGCTATGATAAAGCCCCATCCAACCTAAAGAGGAAACCGCCATGGGTAATCGAGATAAACAAGGTAAAGAGCCAAAAAAACCAAAGCAACCAAAGAAGCCCAAACCATAAATCATATGAGTCTGCTGATGGGACGCGTTTAATCAAGGTTTATCATCAGCACATAGAAATAAATAAGAGACTCAAGCATTGGCGCTGCTCTTCAAGCATTTATGCCTCAACAAGCTCGCTAGTGCTTGAGTTTAATTTCATAATAAAACTCGCCATTTCAATCTCAACCGCAATCGCTAAAACCCCGAACACGGCTGCGTTAAAAACACTATTTCCTCAGCCGTGCTGTCCCGACCAAGCGCTAAATTGCGATGCGGGAACCGCCCAAAGCGCTCGATAATCACGCGATGTTTTTCCGCCCAGCGATGCAGATCGCGTGTTTCGGGAAATACCGACAGTGTATTGAACAACCTAATCGATTGCGTCTGATCCGCCATTGATTCGCTGTGTTCCAGCGGCAGATAAATAAATTGGCGTTCGACCGCCCGCATCGAGACATCAAAGCCCTGCGCAAGCATCTGCCGAGTGACTTGGCGCGCCAGTGAATCGGTGGCGAAAGCGCGCGCATCCTGGCGGAACATATTGCGCGGCAACTGATCCAGCAGCACAATCAGCGCGAGTCCAGCATAGGGCTGCTCTATCCAGTGTGCGAATGGGACCGCTGTAGTCTGTACAACCGTTTCATAAACGCCTAAAAACCGGGTGCGAATTTCCTCATCAAAGCCAGCTTCTTTTCGAAACCATTCCGGGCGACTTTTGCCGAGCACCTCGCCGGTGCCGAACCAGAAATCAAGAATTCCCCAGGCGGCATTGGTAAAGTCCAAGTTTGCGTTGGTCACGATCATCCACATCTTTAATTTCAATATGCCCAGCATACAACGGCGCCGGTTATCCCGAATTAGCCGCTGTATATCCTGCACAATCACGGCTGGTCGCAAAGCGGTGTTGTGCAGTCTGCTGTCTGCGTAAACTGACTGTTCCGATATTAACCACTACATCACAACAGAGTCATTAGCCATGAAAACACGCCCGTTCATATTGATCGCCTTGTCGATGACGCTGGCATCGTGCGCATCAACCGTTACGCCGCCCGTGTCTACAACACTGCCCGCTGTACTGCCCACCGCACCGCAGGCACAGACCTACGCATTACCGGCTGATGCCAAATGGCAAAAGCTCGATACGGTTGCCTACCGCGGCAAACAGGACGATATTTTCTTTTTGAATCCGTCGCTAGGCTGGTACGTGAATGGCGGCGGCAAAATTTATAAAACAAACGACGCAGGACAAACCTGGGTTGAAAAATTATCGAAGCCGGGTACGTTCTTTCGCACCATCGGCTTCATTGATGAAAAGCTGGGCTTTGCGGGCAATATTGGTACGGACTATTTCCCCGGGGTGACTGATAGCTCGCCGCTCTATCAAACCAGCGACGGCGGCGATACCTGGCAGGTGGTGACGGCTATCGGCGGCCCAGCAGTAAAAGGGCTTTGCGCTATGGATGTCCTGCACACCCAATTTATCAACTCGGGCGTGCTGGAAACCCGCACGGTGATTCATGCGGGCGGACGCGTGGGCGGCCCGGCGTTCCTGATGCGCTCGCTGGATCGCGGCAAATCGTGGAAATCGATTGATGTATCTGCGCATACCAAAATGATTCTGGATATTAAATTTTTTGATGAGAGCCGGGGCTTCATTTTGGGCGCATCCGATACGGATGTCGCCCAATCAAATGCCCTGATCATTGCAACCAGAGATGGCGGCTCGACGTGGACGAAGGTGTATCAATCGAGCCGACCCTACGAGCTGACGTGGAAGGTATCGTTCCCAACGCGGGAGACGGGCTACGCCACGATCCAGAACTACAATCCGGATACAACACAATCGCAACGCTACGTCGCCAAAACCACTGATGGTGGCCTCACCTGGCGCGAGATTCCGCTCGTGAACGAATACCCGGTTCGCCAGTTCGGCGTGGGGTTCGTCGATGCCAATCTCGGCTGGGTGGGCGCCAGCAACGACGGCTATCAAACCACCGACGGCGGCGCCAACTGGAGCTTTGTTGAGATGGGCCGTGCGGTTAATAAGATACGGCTTGTCAGCGATGGCCGTAAAGATAAAAGCAGAAGCACTGGCAGGGATCAGGATGGCAAACAGCCAGACGTGTTCGGCTACGCCATCGGTGTGGATGTACGCAAAATCTCGATACCGGGCGAGCGGTAATAATAAGGGGTAAGGGTAGAAGCAAAGGTTTGTCTTACGGGCTATTGACGTCTGTTGCTGCCTCGATCATTTTTAATGATATCAATACATATCGCCTCTTAAGGCCCAGCCGACGTAAAATAAAGAATATTTATTCCAAGGCACTGAGCTTGCATGAACACTGATCCGAATTCTGATTTTGATTTTGATTTCACCAGTCTTGCCGGGACAGCTAAATCTCCATCGGCGACGAAAGCTGCGTCGTCGGCGCCGGCCAAGAGCAAGTTCTATAACGCCGCGGTCGCGCAAAAATTATTTGAGCTCGGAGGTGCACGCGAAAAAATGGCCGAAGGCGGCGTGTTCTTTACCGAGAACGACAAGCCCGGCAAAGGCGGATTGTTCAGCAAAGCCGTCCCCAACAAGATGTACTTTATCGCGGCTGGTGAGGTGAGCCTCACCGTTGGCGGCGTTGCCCTGGATACCATCGGCGTGGGTGAAATTTTCGGCGAAATATCGGTGATTACTGGCGGCACGCGCAGCGCCACCGCGACTGCCAAATCCAAATGTGCCGCTTATTCACTGGATGCCGAACAGTTCCAGCAAGCGATTCAAAAAATGCCGGAATTCGCCCTGATGTTGATGAATGTAATGTTTGATCGTTTGCGTCTGGTTGCGGCCAGATTAGCCTCGCGCAGCATTGCCCCCGGCAACGGCGGTGAGCGCGGCGTAACGATCTTTGATCAGGCGATGCTAAAACAACTTGATCAACAGTTGGATCATGCCGCGACGCTGCGTTATGCATCAATGCAGGCGATCATGCGCGAAGGCGAGGCCGGTGCTTATATGTATGTGGTGCTGGCGGGCCGCGTCGCGATTTCGATCAAGGGCAGCGTCGTCGAAACCTCTGGCGTCGGCGGCACGTTTGGTGAAATGGCGCTGGTTGATCAGTCGCCGCGAACGGCTACCGCGACAGCCGAAACCGAGGTGGTGCTGTTAGCGATTAACCGCAGCACCTTGCTCACACTGGTCAAAGAGCAACCCGCTTTTGCGATGGCATTATTAAGAGCGGTGGCCGACCGGCTGCGCTATATGAACGGCTTGTTGGCTTGAGATTGGTTTGAGGGTTCAGCCACAGCTCTGGGTACGGCAGCCGTGAGCCATGTCGTGGCCTGCGACTTTTTCAAACAGCATCGGCCAACCGTATGAACCCATCTACCGACACCAACGCCAACACCAGCATCGGCAGCCTTGTGGCTGATAACCGCATCGCCAAGCGCGAGACTGAAATGATGCTGGGCGTAGTCCTCGGCTGCAACCGTGCGAACATTATTGCGCACCCTGAGCGCGTGCTGGATGCCGTCCAACACCACCAGATCATCGCCATGATGGCGCGCCGCATAAGCGGCGAACCGATTGCCTATATTTTGGGCTTGCGGGAATTTTATGGGCGCGAATTTATCGTTTCGCCAGTGGTGTTGATCCCGCGCCCTGATACTGAGGTGCTCGTAGAACAAGCACTGGCGAGGCTTTCGAGCCATTCTGCGTCTGCTGCTACTGCTGCCAGCGTGCTTGACCTCGGCACCGGCAGCGGCGCGATTGCAGTGAGTATCGCTATAGAACGGCCGCAGGCGAGCGTAGTGGCTACTGATATTTCAAGCAGTGCCCTGGCTATCGCCAGACAAAATGCGGCGCGCCACGGCGCGCATATCCGGTTCGTTGAGAGCGATTGGTTTACTGAATTGCCAAGCGAAAAATTTGATTTGATCGTATCGAATCCGCCTTATATCGCGCACGGCGATCCACATTTAGAGCTGGGTGATTTACGCTTTGAGCCCACCTTGGCATTAACCGATCAGGCCGTGGGCCAGCATGGTCTGGCCTGTATCCGCCACCTCATCAATACGGCACCACTGCATCTGCATGCGGGAGGCTGGTTATTGTTTGAACACGGCTATGATCAGGCCGATGCCTGCCAACAACTGCTGGCGGGGCGGGGTTTTGTCGAGCGGGTCGCGATTGCAGATTTAGCCGGCATTACGCGCGTATCCGGTGGACGATTGTGATAAAAAAGCATCCAACCAGGCACAACGGAACGCGTTAAAATGTGATGCTTAATTCGTTAACCTTAAGCGCTCCCAAGTACAACAAAAGGATTCAGCATGGACACTCAAGAACGTATTCGCGAAACTGTTAACGGCCATCCGGTGGTGCTGTTCATGAAAGGCTCGACGCAATTTCCCATGTGCGGCTTTTCAGCTTCGGCTACCCAGATTCTAAAAGCCTGCGGCATCGATAAGCCTTTCACGGTAAACGTGCTGGAAGATGAAGAGATTCGCCAGGGCATCAAAGAGTTCGCCAATTGGCCGACCATTCCGCAACTGTATGTGAATGGTGAATTTGTCGGTGGCTCTGACATCATGCGCGAGATGTATCAATCGGGCGAATTACAGCAGATGCTGGCACCGAAATAACTTGCCGACATGGGCGTCGGGCAAATCATTAAAGCTTGAATCATTAAAGCAAAATTTTTCCGGCCTCCAGATGCAGCCGCACCACGCCGGGCAAATCGATAATCTCGCGGTCATGGCACGCCACCACCACACAATTATTGGCTGATGCGGTCTGCTGAAGCAGAGCGATAATTTGCACGCGGGCAGCCCGATCTAGGTTGGCGGTGGGCTCATCCACCAACAACACACGCGGGCTTAAAACTTTTGCGCGCGCCAGTGCTACTTTCTGTTTTTCCCCGCCCGACAGGCGCTTGGGCGCAACCTCAGCAACCTGCTGCAATCCGGCCCAGACGACGGCCTCATGGGCGATTAGGCGCCGCCGCTCGGCGATTACACTGCGCATCTTCAAACCATATTCGATATTGGCCAGCACGCTGGTGTTAAACAGATACGGATGCTGATGCACATAAATAATCTCGCGCCGCCACTCAACAGGGTAGGCAGAATCGGCAGGGTAGCCAGAATCAGCAGCGTTGCTAAAGCGGCGATTATCAAACTGGCATTGCAGGGTATCGGCCGCTTCGAGGCCCGCCAAAATCCGCAGCAGCGTGGATTTACCGCTGCCGTTATCACCCGTGAGTGCATAGATTTTTCCGGCTTGCAGATGCAGATGATGGATAGCCAGTAGCTGCCGCACACCGAAATTTTTCGTTAGCGCATCAATACTTAAAAATGCAGGCAAGGCGTTCATTTCATGCCGCCCTCACCCTGGAAAAAATTAAGCGCCACGTTCACGCCCAGCGCCAATACGATCAATACAAACCCTAGTGCGATCCCCTGTGCAAATTCGCCTTTGGCCGTTTCCAGTGAAATCGCGGTGGGAATACTGCGGGTGAGTCCGGCGATATTGCCGCCCACCATCATGGCGCAACCCACCTCCGAAATCACCCGGCCAAATCCGTTGAAGAGGCCCGCCATCACCGCAAAACGCACCTCAAATAGGGTCGTCAACACGGCAGTGCTGCGCGTGGCGCCAAGTGATAATGCGGTCTCGCGCACAATGCGATCCGCCCCCTGGACGGCCGCCAAGCTAGCCGCAGCCAACACCGGAAATGCGATGATCGCCTGCCCTGCAATCATCGCGTCTTGTGTAAACAGCATATTTAGATTGCCAAGCGGGCCACTGCGCGTGAGCACCAGATACAGCACCAGCCCCACCACCACGGTCGGGAACGACAAAAAACTTTGCAGCGTAATCACCACTGCGCGTCGCCCGCGAAACCGGGTGGTGGCCAGGAAAAAACCCAGCAACACCGCCGGTGGCGTGGCAATCAATAATGCGGACAGAGAAACCCTGAGAGAGACCCCGACAATGCGCCATAAATCTGCATCGCCGGTAACCAGCAATAAAAATGCTTCCCGCATAGCGTCGGCCATCAGTTGGCCTTTTTGATCAGCGCTGACGTGCTGGTCGGCAGAAAAAATATCTGCTTGCCATCAATACGAAAGGTGGTGATAACCAGCTGCCCAGCGCTTGAGGTAAGCCAATCGGCAAATTGCTTCGCGGCCGCGGCATTGATGTGTGGATGCCGCACAGTATTGATCAGCGTAACACCGTAAATATTGGCCAGCGGTGGCTTGGGCTCAATCAACACCTCAAGATCCAGTCGTTTTTTAATGGCCAGAAAACTACCGCGTTCGCTGAGTGCATAAGCTTGCCGCTCGTTCGCGATCAGCAGCATTTGGCCCATCCCCTGACCGGTTGAAAGATACCATTTGCCTGCGGGCGCAAGCATCGCTCGGGCCCACAGTCGCAGCTCCATTTTATGCGTACCGGAATCATCACCGCGCGAGGCAAAGGGTGCTTCGGCCTGACTGATTTTTTTGAAAGCGGCGACAGCATCCGTTGAGCCGCGTAATTTTAACAGGTCTGCCTTCGGACCAATCACAACAAAATCGCTGTACATGACTTCACGGCGCTCGGTGCCGTAGCCGTTCGTCACGAACCGAACTTCATCCGCAGGTGAGTGTGTGAGCAACACATCAACATCGCCACGCTCACCATATTTCAAAACCTGGCCGGTACCACCCACAATGGCACGGGTCTTG
>JAYWCO010000050.1:0-3224 GCA_043780475.1 Burkholderiales bacterium
CTGACTGATGCACTTGATTCACTGACCAGTTTTGGTGGTCAAGCTGACCGCTTACGTCAATTGGCTGAATTTATTGTAAGACGAGAACATTAACCATTGATTAGCTCTTCTGTTTTTTTGTTTCTGCATTTGTAGCGTTTGCTGCGTTTGTTTTCAGGCCCGATTGCCCCCACCTTTTGACCATGACCATATCACCATCCCATTCTGCGTATCCCTTGCTCGACACTATCAACGATCCGGCTGACCTGCGCAAACTGGATCGGCGTGATTTGCCGATGCTGGCCGTGGAATTACGCAACTACATTGTTGAGGCGGTCGCGACGACGGGTGGACATTTCTCCTCCAACCTCGGCACCGTCGAGCTGACGATTGCGCTGCATTACGTTTTCAACACCCCAGAAGATCGCCTGGTATGGGATGTGGGCCATCAAACCTACGGGCATAAGATTTTGACTGGCCGTAAAGCGGGCATGCCCAAGCTGCGGCAAAAAGGCGGCATCGCCGGCTTCCCGCGGCGCGAAGAAAGCGTTTACGACACCTTTGGCACGGCTCACTCATCCACCTCCATTTCTGCGGCACTTGGCATGGCGGTGGCCGCACGTTTATCAGGCAGTAAGCGTCAGTCGGTTGCCATTATTGGTGATGGCGCGATTACCGGCGGCATGGCGTTTGAGGCCATGAACAATGTGGGTCGTGAAAATATCATCGTGGTTTTGAACGACAACGATATGTCGATTTCGGAATCCATCGGCGCACTCAATAATTATTTTGCGAAGCTGATGTCAGGTCGTTTTTATGCGACCACCAAAAAAACCGCCGAGCGAATTTTATCTGCGACCCCTACTTTCAAAGAAATTGCCAAGCGCGTGGAAGAACACGCCAAAGGCATGATCTCGCCCTCCATCATGTTTGAGGAATTTGGTTTTAATTATGTGGGCCCCATTGATGGACACAACGTCGATGTGCTGGTGGATACCCTCAGCAACATCCGCAAACTGGATGGCCCGCAGTTTCTTCATGTCGTCACCAAAAAGGGCCAGGGCTACAAACTGGCTGAAGATGACCCCATCCAATATCACGCGGCCGCCGGCCGATTTGATCCCAAAATCGGTTTTGTCAAAGCCGCACCTGCACCCGATGCGAAACCAAAGCCAAGCTACACCCAGATTTTTGGTGATTGGCTATGCGATATGGCGACCGTCGATAAACGGCTCGTCGGTATCACCCCCGCGATGCGTGAAGGCTCCGGCATGGTGAAATTCTCCCAGACGTTCCCGGATCGTTATTTTGATGTCGCCATCGCTGAGCAGCATGCCGTGACCTTTGCCGCAGGCTTGGCAGCTGACGGTATCAAACCGGTGCTGGCGATTTATTCCACCTTCCTGCAGCGTGGCTATGATCAGTTAATTCACGATGTGGCGATTCAAAATTTACCGGTGGTGTTCGCGCTGGATCGCGGCGGCCTGGTGGGCGCTGATGGCCCGACTCACCACGGCGCGTTTGATATTTCATATTTGCGCTGCATCCCAAATATGACCGTAATGACGCCCTCCAACGAAGACGAATGTCGGCAAATGCTTTACACCGCGTTCTGTACCGATTCACCAACTGCGGTACGTTATCCGCGCGGCACCGGGCCGGGCGTGGCGCTGCAAAAAGAAATGACCGCACTGCCGATCGGTAAAGGCGTCGTAGTGCGCGAGATCAAAGGTTCCAGGGGTATCAACGGGTTTGAATCAACCATGCACAAAAATCGCACTGCAATGTTGGCTTTTGGCTCGATGGTGAAACCTGCCATCGATGCAGGCGATGAGTTGAACGCGACAGTGGCCAATATGCGCTTCGTAAAACCGCTTGATGACGCCTTGATTTTCCAGCTCGCAACTACCCATGACTACTTGGTCACAGTAGAAGAAAACGTGATCATGGGCGGCGCTGGCAGTGCCGTCCTGGAGTCGCTCCAGGCGCAAGGCTTGAATGTGCCGGTGTTGCAATTAGGTTTGCCCGATCTGTTTGTGGAGCACGGTGATCCGGCCGTGTTGCTGGCTGACTGCGGTTTAAACAAGGACGGCATCATCAAATCGGTGCGCGATTGGCTGACGCTTGAGGAGAGCAGACAGCCCGCGCAGAAAACCGCCAGCTAATTAAATCATTCATGAAAAAATGACGGCATTCATTGAATCCGCAAAAATAAGCGAAAGCGCTCGATTTCATCATCGAGCGCTGCACGAAAAGCCGCTTCACGCGGCTTTTTTATTGCGTAACCGGTCTCAACATATAGTTTGTTATGGGCAGTGCTCACATTAGCCCAACCGATTATATTTTCACGCCACAGCATCGGCATGGCGTAGTAGCCGAGCTTGCGCTTCGCGAGCGGTGTGTAGGCTTCAAAGCGATAGGCCCAGCCCCATAAATGTTCAAAGCGCCGACGATCCCAGACGACAGGGTCAAACGGCGCGAGCAGCCGCACCGTGTCAGTGGGGGCCTTATCGAGCGGTTCATGCGCAGGCCATAAATAAATCAAGCCTTCAATCAGCTCGCGTCGTAACACTTCGCGCAACACCATTAGCTCGATCCGCTGGGCATAATCCGCATCCGGTTTATAGTGGCTCATCATGCTGATCAATTGTGTCAATGAGCGCTGCGGCAGCGGCGCATAAAGATTCACCAGCAGCCAAATCAAGCCATCGGCGCGCTGCGTGGGCGACAATTTTTCTTCAGCCACAAGTTTAGGTTGATGCGCTAACCCAAAAACCCGCATACCAGATTCGCGGCGAACCACCGCCGCCAGGCCCTCGCGATGCAGCAATTCCAGCATCATGGTGGTGGCTGACGAGCTGCTGCCCCAGCCGTTGATACGCTTGCCCATGCCTAGCGCCTGCTCCACATCACGCAGGCGTGCATCGATATTGTTAGCGAGATAATCCAGCACTTTACGGCGCAACGGCTTATGTTCCGCCATAAATAGCTGCCCGCGCGGCGACAGTTTGCGCGGATACAAAAGAGGCAAATGGTGATGCGGGAAAAAGCCGTAGTTATGCAGCATATCTTCGGCCACCTTCAAGCCAGGATATTTTTTCTCCAGGTCATCAATACGATAATTTTTGACGCGATGACGCAGGATTAAATCTTGTGCACGTGCCGGCGCACGAATCGGATCGGCCTGCACATAACCGAGCGTATCGATGGCGCGCACCAGACTGGTCGGCGTAAACAACGAACGG
>JAYWCO010000051.1:0-3065 GCA_043780475.1 Burkholderiales bacterium
CGCGCTCCAGCGCTAGAGTTTAATTATTTTATTGCTCACCTCTTTACCCATTTGCCCGCCAACATGAAATCAATTGTCATTCTTATTTCGGGCCGCGGCAGCAATATGGACGCGATCTTTGATGCGCAATTTAGCGCTGAGTTACCCCTCGAGATTCGCGCCGTCATTTCCAATCGCCCGCTGGCCAAAGGCCTTGAAAGCGCCACCCAGCGCGGGGTTCCAACCATTGCTCTCGATCATAAAACATTTGCCACGCGCGAAGCATTTGACGCTGAACTCAGTCGCATCATTGATGCATTCACGCCGGACTATATTGTGCTGGCCGGTTTTATGCGCATTCTTTCAGCGAGTTTTATTGCCCACTATCCCAACCGGATTATTAATATTCATCCCTCACTGCTGCCGGCGTTTCCTGGGCTGCATACGCATGAGCAAGCACTTAAAGCAGGATTAAAAATTCATGGTGCAACAGTTCATTTTGTGACCCCTGAACTGGATCACGGGCCGATTATTATTCAAGCGGCGGTACCGGTATTGCCCACCGACACACCCGCATCGCTTGGCGAGCGGGTGCTGGCTGCGGAACATAAAATTTATCCGCAAGCATTGCGCTGGCTGGTGACAGATCGGGTTGAACTATTGACTACAGGTGTCGTCCGGATCAAGCACCTGGACGTTTTAGAAGCGGACAGAACCGCTACTTTATGCGTGCCTAAGGATTAACCAAGGAATAACAATGAAGCACTTATTTAATGTTTTGGTCGTGGCGATGGCAAGTTTAATAACAGGTTTATTTTTAGCCACGTCCGCACGCGCAGAAACCGCACCAACCGAACTGCCTACGCTCGTCAAAGCCTCGTACAAAATTTATAAGGGCAATCTTTTAATCGGCCAAAGCGATGAGGTTTTTGAGCGCAAAGGATTGCGGTACACCATCGTTTCTGAAACCCGTGCTGAAGGTCCGCTGGCGCTTTTTTTCAAAGAACGTATCTCTTTCAAGAGCGAAGGTTTGATTGGCCCGCAAGGTTTGCAGCCCGCCGCATTTGAGCAGGTTCGCGCCGATGCGAGCCGCAGCACCTACGCCAAGTTTGACTGGGATAAAAAGGATATTGTGTCGATGCGCAATGGCGCTACAGAAACCTTTGATTTGCCTGAGGGCACCCAAGATCGCCTGTCGTCAATGTATCAATTCATGCTGGCCGTGCCGCGCACCCCGCAATTGACGGTCTGGATGAGCCAGGGCAAGCGCAGCGAAAAATATGTTTATCAAAAGCAGGGCGAGCCGACGATAAAAACACCTGTTGGCGATTTTGCAACTGTGTTCTATGCTCGCGACACCATAGCTGGCGAATCAAAAAGCCAGCTATGGCTGGCCAAAAATAAATTTCATTTGCCGGTACGAATTATTTTTGAAGATAAAAATGGCGCGTTCGAACAGGTATTGGCGAGCTTGAGCGTGCAGTAGCGCAATAGCTCATAAAGTACACAGCGCGATATTAATGATCGAAAAAAAGCGCGATGGCTCTCAACCGTTTTGGACTTCGAAACGTGTCCTGCTGATCGCCCTAGCGCTGTCGATGGCCGCACATGTGATGGCCTATATTGCGTCACATGACTGGGCTTTCGCCTGGAACGCGGAAAACTTAGAGGCGCAGCTAGATACCCGGCAGACACTAACGGCTGTGCTGCTGCCTGCAAACAATAGCATGGCGACCGACGCTCACGTGGCAGCGCCAGTGGCTGCGGAAGTGAACACGCGGCTCGCGCGACCACGTTCGGCGACGCGACGCGCCGTGGCAATATCAGCATCTATATTGGTGGCACCTGCCGATACGGTTACGAGTGCGATTACGAATCCCATTGCGGTTGACATTGTCGACGCCACATCGGTAACCGCTGAGGCGATCCCTACTCCAATCCATGAGCGCATGGCTGAGCCTGTCAGGGCATTGCCTCCCGCTGTTATTCCACTTCTTGCCAGCAGACCCGCTGCACCACCTGTTGAGCCCGCCAATACCGCACCGCCTTTGCTGTTCCCGCAACGAATCAGGATGGCCTATCGTCTTTCGTCCAGTGTGGCTGACGGTATTGCAAACTTTTCATGGCAACGCAATGGCAGCCAATACGAGCTAAACAGCACCATGCAGGCAACGGGTATTTTTGCCGGTTTGTTCGTCGGCACATTTCGCCAAACCAGCCGGGGCGAAATAACACCCGACGGCATCCGCCCCGTGTTTTTCAGTATGCGGCGAGGAGAAACCCCGGCCGACACCGCTGAATTTAATCTGAGCAAACAGGAATTAAAAATCATCAAGCATGGTGAAACGCATCTGTTCCCGTTGCCACCACGGATGCAGGATACGCAGAGTTTTTTATTCCAACTGGCGCAGGACGCTTATAAATTAAAAACCGGCGATGGCCGGTTGAAGGTGGCGCTTACCAACGCACGGAAGCTCTATGATTATCAATTTCGCCTCGTCGGTCAGGAAACGCTGCCAACCCGAATGGGTGAATTGATGACGCTGCATATTAAAAGCGATGCCGCCGACCCCGAAGATGTTTACGAGGTGTGGCTCTCGCCGAAGCATTATTACTTGCCAGTTAAGGCAAAGTTTTATATAGGCCGTTTTTTAATGGAGCAAACCGTCACCTCGATCAGCGCCAGCGATCCTTAATCGGTAAAAGCGACGCTGCGGCGCATTATTCGAGGCGGGAATAGGCGATAATTGCGCCATGCAATTACATTCCTCGCTCACTCCTCCTCTATTCAATGCTCTGGTCACCGCGCTCACGGCTATTTTGCCGCTGACCTCACCGGCTGATGTGAGTCTAAAATTCTTTTTTCGCGATCATCCCAAATTAGGGCTGCGCGACCGCGGCTTTATTGCGGAAACGATTTATGCGGTGCTGAGGCATCGCCGCTTGATTGAGCATCTGGTGCCGGAAGGCACGCCACGACTCATGGCCTTGGTCGCACTGACCCGCGTGCAAGGCTTGAGTCGTCGCGAGTTGGATCCGGTGTTGCGGGGTGGTGAAGATAAATGGTTAAACGACATAAAAGCCGC
>JAYWCO010000052.1:0-13065 GCA_043780475.1 Burkholderiales bacterium
CTGACCGTCGCGATGGTTGCGTGCTGGACATACGGCATATCGCCCAGCGCAATCACCCAGCCGGCGGTATCAGCGCGCGCAGCCATACCGGCCGCGATGCTGGCAACCATACTGGCAACTACGGCCGCCGCGATGCTGGAACCCATGCCTTCGGCTGCGCGTTCATTAATGATCACCTGGCAACCGCAATCATCGAGCACCCGCATCAGCTTGTCATCGCGCGACGTAACCGCAATCACCTGTCCGACTGCGGCCAGCAAATGCGCTGCGCTCGCTTCAACCACGCGACGGCCATCCGGTGCGGGCAAGCGGGCCAATAATTTTTGAGAGCCAAAACGCGACGCCTGGCCTGCGCAGAGCAGAATGCCGGTGATCAAAATTTTACGCCACGGCCATGGATACGTTGGACAGGTTTGGCGCGTTTGGAACACGTGCGGGCGTGGCCATATCGACAACACGCTGCAACACAATCTGATTGCGGGCGGCCACCAACTCGGCCAGAATCGCAATCGCAATTTCCGGCGGGGTGCGGCTGCCAATCGCCAAACCAACTGGGCCATGCAGCGAGGCGATTTGCGCAGCTGACAACCCGAATTCTGGCATACGTAATCGCTTACGGCGCTCGTCGCTGGTTTTTTGCGAGCCGACTGCACCGACATAAAATGCATTGGTTTTCAGCGCCTCCATTAACGCCATATCATCCAGCTTGGGATCATGCGACACCGCCACAATGACGGTATGCGCATCCGGCTTGAAGGCGATCACCGCATCATCGGGCATGCCGTCGACAAATACGGCGCTATCCATCCCTACCCCCATCGCCGCTCCGACCCTTACCCGCCACGCGCTGCGGTATTCCTCGCGCGGATCACACACCTGCACCTGGAAATCCAGTGTCGCCGCGACTTCAGCCAAATAGCGGGCAATCTCGGAGGCACCAATAATCAACAACCGCCAACGCGGACCGTGAATGCAGGTGAACATAAACTCGGTGCGTGCGGTGGTATCAGTGGCGCGCGCGGGCGCATAAGCCCAACACCCGTTCGCTAAATTCACCTCCCGGGCAAACACCTCACCGGCTTTAATTTTGCTGAACAACTCATCCAGTGCGCCTATCGTCAGCGCCGACTCAATCAGCACTTCCAGCTCACCGCCGCAGGGCAGGCCAAAGCGCCGTGCCTCATCGGCGGTCACCCCATAGCTTTGCAGGATCGGCTTGGCCCCCTGAAATTCAGTCCGCCGTAAAATCAGGTCGTCTTCAATACAGCCGCCCGAGACCGAGCCGACAATAATGCCGTCATCGCGCATCGCCATCAATGAACCGGGCGGACGCGGGCTGGCACCAAAGGTTTGCGTCACCGTGACCAGCCACACACGACGACCCGCACTAAGCCAGGTTCGCGCGTGGGCCAATACTTCCAGATCAAGACTTTGCATATTTTTTAAGTTGGCGTTTGCACTGCATGCTGAAAAATCATGCGTTCGTGTTTGTAATCGTGTTCGTGTTTGCAATCGCGATTATGTTTTATTTAAATCAATTTGTGAAAGCGGCAGTGAGCGCACCCGCTTACCCGTCGCGGCAAAAATCGCATTGCACAGCGCGGGGGCCAGTGGCGGCGTACCGGGCTCGCCGACACCACCGGGCGGCTGATCGTTGCCAGTTAAATACACCTCGATTTGCGGCATGTCGTTAATCCGTGTGACCGGGTAATCATGAAAATTACCTTGCACCACCGCGCCATTTTCAATCGTGATGCGCCCATAACGCGCCGCATCCAGACCGGTGACAATGGCGGACTGCATTTGCGCTTTGACAATTTCGGGATGCACCGCCAGCCCCACATCAGTCGCGCAGACCACCCGATGCACTTTCAGGTTGCCGTTAATAACCGATACCTCGACGACCTGGGCGACTAATCCACCAAAGCATTCAGCGATGGCAATGCCCCGAAAACGCCCGGCTGGTGCGGGCTTTGACCATCCCGCTTGCGCCGCCGCCAGCTCCAGCACGCGCCGCTGACGCGGGTAATTCGCCATCAGCGCGCGTCGATATTCGAAAGGATCCTGCCCGGCTTTATGCGCCAATTCATCGATAAAGCTTTCAGTGATGAAAGCATTTTGCGAACTGCCTACGCTGCGCCAAAAACCTACCGGCACATGCGAATTCACGGTAGCTAATTCACATAAAAAATTCGGGATGTCATAGGGTAGTGTCGCCGCCCCCTCAGTCGAGGTACCATCCAGTCCGCCACGCAAATTTTGCGGCGCACGTCGCGCCAGAATCGATGAGCCGACAATCCGGTGCTGCCACGCCATCGGCATACCTTTATCATTGAGCGCCGCTTTAAACACGTTGTAGGTCATGGGTCGATAGAAATCATGGCGCATATCGTCTTCCCGGGTCCACACCACCTGCACCGGCGCGCGCAACTGTTTGGATAACTCTACCGCCTCTGTCACAAAATCTGACTCTGAACGGCGACCAAAACCGCCGCCTAAAAATTTTGTGTGAATATGAATTTTGTCTTTGCTTAAACCCGTGGTCGCGACGGCAGCGTTCTCGGCCAGCGTCGGCGCCTGTACACCCGCCCACACATCACATTGATCAGCCTGCACCCAGGCCGTGCAATTCATCGGCTCCATCGTCGCGTGCGCCAGGTAAGGCGTTTCATAAATAGCGTCAATAACATGGCCGGCTTTGGCAAAGCCCTCGGCCACATTGCCGACTTCACGCGCTTTGGTGGCCGGACCGTTGGCGGCGGCGATAAACTGTGCGCGAATCGAGGCGGTTGAAACTTTGTCGTTAGCGCTTTCTTGCCACTTCATATTGAGCTGCTCGCGGCCCTTCATGGCAGCCCAGGTGTTATCGGCTACCACCGCCACACCCGCTGCTATTTCTACAACATGGCTCACGCCCTTAACTTGGCGCGCCGCAGCGGCATCAAATGAAGCGACCTGCGCGCCGAATACCGGCGCGCGCGCCACCACGGCGTATTTCATGCCAGGCAGCCTGACGTCGATGCCGTATTCCGCCGTGCCATTGGTTTTAGGCGGCACATCAAAGCGTTTCGGCGAGGTGCCAATGATGGTGAACGCACTGCGATCTTTAAGCGGCGGCTCAACCGGTACGGCTTGTTTGGCGGCGGCCTCCACCAGCGCACCAAATGATAATTTTAATAAGTTTTCATCACTGCCAGACAGCACAAAACTGTTTTGCACGCGACAAAGTTTCGGGTCCACATTCCATTTCTGGGCTGCTGCGGCTATCAGCATCTCGCGCGCCGACGCCGCGCCGCGTCGGTAGAGCGGCATCAAACGCCGCTGTGAGCCGGAGCCGCCGGTTGACTGGAAGCCGCCGGGCAATGCAAACGCGAGATCGTTCGGCGCTTGCTCCCAGCCTACATTCGACCAGTCAGCGCCCAGCTCATCGGCCAACACCATCGCCAGCCCAGTGGAAATACCCTGCCCCATTTCGGCTTGCCCTACCACCAGCGTGACGCGATTGTCCGCACTGATTTTAATAAACGGATTCACCTTTTTCGCGGGCAAATGAGATGCATGGGACGCGCTGGCCGCCCCACTATCCGTGGGCACCACGGCCCATGCGCCTGATGGCGTCCAGCCTAGCTGAAATACTCCTGCAGTCGTAGTTGCAATGGAGGCCGTGACGGCAGCGCCCGCTTTCAGAAAACGGCGGCGGGCATATTGGGTTTGCGTATTGGTTGGCATCTTGGTCGGCATGATCATCTCCTAAGCCAATTTCTGCGAAGCGTCTTTGATCGCCGCACGAACCGCGTTATAGGTTCCGCAACGACAAATATTGCCTGCCATCGCGGTATCAATATCGGCATCGCTTGGCTTTTTATTTTTGCTCAGCAATGCCGTTGCACTCATGATCTGGCCCGATTGGCAATAGCCGCACTGCGGCACCTGTGCTTCGATCCAGGCTTCGCGCACGACCTTGCCTAATTTGGTTTCTACCGCGGCTTCAATGGTAGTGATATTTTTACCGGCAATCGTTGCGACCGGTGTCACACACGCCCGCACCGGCTCGCCATTCACATGCACCGTACATGCGCCACACAGCGCCATACCGCAACCATATTTGGTGCCGGTGAGGCCGATCACATCGCGGATCGCCCACAGCAGCGGCATATCGGCTGCGACCTCGAGAGTTTGCTTTTTACCGTTCAATTGGAATGTGATGGCCATACATCGCTCCGGTTATTTCGGGTTGAACTTTAGGTACTGATGTTTGCGCTTTTTTGCAGGATTAAATCCACATTAAATCTACATCTCAAAAAATACTGGGGAGCATAATCATGCTCCCCATTTTTCCGGTGAATAAATCTCTAAATGATCTACGCTTTAGCCGTCTCGTCTAAATTAAACGGCAGTGTACGCAGACGTTTACCAGTCAAGGCAAACACCGCATTCGCCACGGCGGGTGCAATCGGCGGGGTACCGGGCTCGCCCACACCCGTTGGCGAAGCGGCACCACTATCGATAATATGCACATCGATTTTGGGCATCTCGGCCAAACGCAGCACCGGATAATCGTGGAAGTTGGATTGATCAACAACGCCGTCTTTGAGCGTGACTTTGCCGTACAGCGCTGCCGATAAACCAAACACCATCGCACCTTCAACCTGCGCGACGATCGATAGCGGGTTCACCGCCAGACCACAATCGATGGCAGAGGTGACGCGATGCACTTTGATCTGACCGTTATCAACCGAGACTTCCGCCACATGGGCACACACGCTGCCAAAACTTTCATGCACGGCGATACCGCGTGCCCGGCCGGTTGGCAAAGCACTCCCCCAGCCTGATTTTTCAGCGGCAGTGTTCAGCACTTTCAAAATACGCGGATGCTTGGCGAGATATTCGCGGCGAAATTCAACCGGGTCTTTACCGGCCTGTTTGGCGAGATCATCCATCATCGATTCCATCGCGAAGGCGGTGTGAGTATGCCCGACCGAGCGCCACCACAACACCGGCACGCCGGTCTTGGTAGTGTGCAAGGTCACATTCATATTGGGGATGTCGTATGGCGTATCGGCGACGCCCTCAACTGAAGTCGCATCAATGCCGCCTTTAACCATCATCGGCTCAAAGGCGGTACCGCCAACAATGGACTGGCCGACAATCGTATGATCCCAGCCCGCAATCTTGCCGCTAGCGTCTACCCCGGCGGTCACGCGATGCACAAACATGGGGCGATAGTAACCACCCTTGATATCGTCTTCACGCGTCCACACGGTTTTAACCGGCACCTTCGCCTGCTTGGCAATTTCAACCGCTTCAACCATGTAATCTGAAACTGGATTGGCGCGACGACCAAAGCCACCACCGGCCATCATGGTGTTGATTTTGACCTGCTCAGGCTTCAACCCGGCGACCTTCGCCGCCGCGCCCTGATCCACCGTTTGAAATTGTGTGCCCGCCCAAATTTCACAGCTATCGCCATCAAACTTAACCGTGCAATTTAACGGCTCCATCGGCGCATGCGCGAGATACGGCACTTCAAATTCTGCGGTGATGGTTTTTCCCGCCGCTTTTAGTACATTAAGTGCAGCACCGTCACTTACTTTACCGGTCGGCAGCCCTGGCTTTAAAGCGGTTTCGCGGTAACTGGCCTGCATCATGGCGGTGGTGGCTTTTGAAGCCGATTCCAGATCCCACTCAACCACCAGCGCATCACGGCCAGTCTTGGCGGCCCAGAATGATTTGGCCACCACGGCTACGCCGTTGGCGGTTTGCACCACATGGGTAACACCGGGAATGCCTTTAATTTTATCGGCATTGAAACTCTTCACCGTGCCGCCAAAAGCAGGCGGACGTTTCACCACCGCGACATGCAGGTTAGGCACCTGTTTATCGGTGATGTCCATGCCGAACATGGCACTGCCGTTAACTTTCACGGCCGAATCGAGGCGACGGGTAGGCTTGCCGATCAGTTTGAAATCTTTGGCATCTTTAAGCGTTATTTTTTGCGGTGTGTCGAGTTTATTCGCCGCCTCGGCAAGCTGACCGAACGGTGCACGCTGACCCGCCGGGCCCATCACCACACCATTTTCAGCGCGACATTGCTCAGGTTTTACTTTCCATTTTTGCGCGGCAGCCGAAACCAGCATCGCGCGTGCGGTAGCACCGACCGTGCGCATTTGCGTCCATGAATTAATCACCGAACTCGAACCCCCGGTCATCTGAATGCCGAACATGGTGTGCGCATACACGGCATTGGCAGGCGCTAATTCGGCGCGCACTTTAGTCCAGTCACAATCCAGCTCTTCAGCAACCATCATCGGCAGCGAGGTCATCACGCCCTGACCAAATTCCAGATGCTTGACTTGCACCGTGACCGCGCCATCTTTGGCGATACGTAAAAACGCATTGGGGGAGGTATTGGCTTTGGGCGGCTGCTGGGCGTTGGCGATTTTGTTGCCACCGGATAAATAAAACCCGATCACCAAACCGCCGCTGGCCAGCGCCGAGGTTTTCAGAAAATCGCGGCGATTTTGGCCTTTGTTAGTGGTTGAATCGGCTGTGCTCGATGACTTCAGTAACGTAATATCCATGATTTAAGCCTTCACTTTCTGGGCTGATTTCGTGGTTGGCTTTGCGGTTGATTTCGTCGTTAATGATGCCGAACCACCGGCCGCTGTTTTGATCGCCGCACGCACCCGGTTATAGGTTCCACAACGGCAAACATTACCGCTCATGGCGGCATCAATTTCTGCATCCGATGGCGCGGCATTTTTAGTCAGTAACGCGGTGGCCGACATGATCTGGCCTGACTGACAATAGCCGCACTGCACCACATCTTCAGCAATCCACGCCGCCTGCACGCGCTTGCCGACCGGGGTTTTACCAATTTCCTCAATGGTCACCACCCGCTTGCCCGCCATCGCGGATAACGGCATGGAGCATGAGCGCGTCGGCTCACCATTCACCAGCACCGTACACGCGCCACACAGCGCCATGCCGCAGCCGTACTTGGTGCCGGTTTTTTGCAGATTGTCGCGTAAAAACCATAGCAAAGGTGTGTCTGGCGATACATCGGTTTCCAATTGTTCGCCGTTAATGGTAAAGCGGATCATGGGAGTTCTCCTGGAGTGAATTCATAAAAGAGGAGCAGCAATGGCAAGCTAGGAAATAAGTCACTACAACCTGACATCTGCATAGGAGAAAAGTTTACGCTAGTTGCGGGACAAAATAAATTGATGCGGCTGTATCTTTACCATTCACAGCAAACCGCTACATATTCGCACCAGCCGACTAAAAGCGCGGCGTAGTATCATCGCGCTATGCGTAAAAAATCACCTAAAATTTTATTTCCTGCTCCCAGCGATTGTGAAGCGGCATTTTATGATGCCTTCGAGCGAGCTGATTTGAATGCCATGATGGCGGTTTGGGCGGATGAGCCATCGATTGTTTGTATCCATCCCCAAGGCCCGCGCTTGGCGGGGCTGTCGTCGATCAGCGATAGTTTTGCCGAGATTTTTTCGCACGGACCTGGCACGCAATTGCAGGTCAGTGAATTGCGCAAGCAGCAGAGCCAGACTTTGGCGATTCATAATGTGTATGAGACTTATATGCTCAAAGGACAACACGGTGCCCAAGCTGGAGGTCAACCTAGCAGCCAACCCGGCACCGAACCCAAGGCCAAGCCTATAGAAATGCCGCCGGTGCTGGCCACCAATATTTACCTGCTGACCCCCAACGGCTGGCGGATGATCTTGCACCACGCCTCGCTTTCACCACGAGGCACCACAGCCGAAGAGCAAGGCGTGTCGCGGATCTTGCATTGATTACGCATTCAGGTTTGCGCCCGCTCCTGACGGGATGGGCCTGCGCTACTTTATTGCTGTGTATTGCTGCGCCCTCATCGCAGGCGGCCGATATGCGCAAGGTGATTCGCACTCCTTATCAGTCGGCGGAAACCAATTTTGATTGCGCGGTGGAGTCGGATGAGTTTACCGGCACGCTTTGCGACAATATTTTTGATTCATTGCTGCAGTACGATTACCTCGCTCGCCCGGTTAAGTTACAAGGCCGCGCGGCGGTTGGCCTGCCGGATATTTCCGCAGATGGTTTGACCTATATTTTTAAGCTCAAGCCCGGTATTTTTTTTACCCCTGATGTTTCGTTCAACGGCAAAAAGCGCGAGCTTACGGCCAGTGATTATGTATATAGCCTCAAACGTATTCTTGACCCCAAGCTGATTTCCAAATGGCAATTTTTACTGGATAAAAAATTAATCGGCGGTGATGAGCTAGTCGCTGATGCGCAAAAAGCCGGTAAATTTAATTACGACAAGCCTATTGCCGGCCTGGAAGCGCTCAATAAAACCACGCTCATCATTCGCCTCAAAAAGCCGGACTACAACCTGTCCTATATCCTCGCCTTGCCCGCGACATCGGCGGTCGCACGTGAGGTGGTGGAGCACTACGGTAGCACCTTTCCGGAGCACCCGGTGGGTACTGGGCCTTATTATCTGAAAGATTGGCGGCGGTCATTACGGGTAACGCTGGAGGCGAATCCCGATTTTCGTGAAGAGTATTTTGAATCCGCTGTTACCGCGGATGCGCATGCAGATCCACGCGATCTGGCGATTGCCGCCCATCTTAAAGGCAAGCGTTTACCGCTGGCTGGCCGCATCGAAATGTCACCGATTGAGGAAGAGCAGCCGCGTTGGTTGGCGTATCTGAATAATCAATATGATTTTATTCGCCCAATCCCGACGCCCTTTATCGAAGTCGCCATGCCAGGCGGTAAGCTCGCCGCCAATCTAGCCAAGATTGGTATGACCACGCGCCCGGATGAAGTCGCTTGGCTGACCTACACCACCTTCAATATGCAAGACAAAATTCTTGGCGGCTATACGCCGGAAAAAATTGCGTTGCGCCGGGCGATGTCGATGGCCTATCCGGTTGAAGACGAGATCGCCATTATTGAAAAAAACCAGGCGCTTAAAGCATGGTCGCCCATCGCGCAGGGCATGGCCGGGTTTGTTGATGAGCGCACCGATATTTTTGATTACAACCCCGCCAAAGCCAATGCACTGCTGGACACCTACGGCTATCTGGACCGCGATGGCGACGGCTGGCGCGAGCTGCCCGACGGCTCGCCGCTGGTGATTGATATGGCTTCGCTACCAGACCAGCGTGAGCGCAGCCGCATGGAGCTGTGGCGGCGGGCGATGGAACGCATCGGCATTCGTATGACAAACAATAAAGTCGAGAAGCTGCCGGAGCTGCGCAAACAAGCACAAAACGGCAAGGTGCTGATGTTCAACTACGGCTGGATCGCTGATTATCCGGATGGCGAAAATTTTTTGCAGCTATTCATCACCGATTCTATTGGTGGCGCGAACTACTCGCTTTTTTCATTGCCTGAGTTTGATCGACTGTATAAACAAATCGTCACGATGCCTGATTCACCCGAACGCACCGCTATTTACCAGCGCATGGTTCGGCTGCTCTGGGTTTACAATCCATGGCGGGTGAATACCTTAAAGCAAGGCACGGTGCTGATCCAGCCCTGGATAATCGGTTATCGAAAACATCCGTTCGCACATGAGCCGTTTCGTTATCTGGATGTTGATCTCGCCAAATTACCGCCATCAAAATAGTCTGTTACCCGCTACCCATTACCCATTCAGCAATCATTCATGAACACTCGCCACCAACAATGGATCACCATATTCTTGACGGTACTCGTCATTACCGCTTTAGGGCTGCAACTGGCGTGGTGGAGCTGGCATTTTATCGCGCCTGCTGCGACCGATGATACCTCAAACACCAGCATTGGCGGGGGTCTTGAGCCTGCTGTCGACTATAAAAAACTCGCCCGCCAATTATTCGGCGGTGATGGTTCAACCACCCTTGCCAACACGGATGCCCCGATTACGATCAGCGATATCAGCCTGAAAGGCGTATTCGCGGTGGATGGTAAAACGCTCTCGGCAGCAGTGGTTAATTTGGGTGGCAAAGATCAGGTGGTGGTGTTGAATCAAGCGCTGCCGAACGGCGCCAAGCTAACCGAAGTGCATGCCGATTACATTATGGTTAGCCGTAGCGGTATGGGTGGGCTAGGTGAAAAAATTATGCTGGATCAGTTCCGCAGCAGCAAAGTGCCCGGTAGCGGGGGCGCGGGCGTAAACACCAACACCAGCCTCGCCAGTGCCGGTTTCCGCCTCAATGTCGCCGCCGCAGGCACCAACACCTATAGCCTCTCCCGCCAGGAACTCAACACGGTTTTACAAGACCCGCGCCAGCTGGAATTCCTCGGTCGCATCGGCAATGCGCCCAGCGGCGGTATCCGCGTTGATGACGCGCCTGCCAATTCGCTTTCCAGCAAACTGGGGCTGCGGCCCGGCGACATCATCAGCAACATCAATGGACAACCGGTCAACGGCACCGGCGATTTGGCCCGACTCTATCAACAATTTGCCACGCTCTCGCAAGTGCGCATCGAGCTTAAACGCGGTGGTGCGCCCATGTTGCTAACTTACGCGGTGCAGAATTAGTCATCACAAAGCTCAGCATAAACGCCGCAAAATGTAACCCGAAAATGGCGAAAAAATCCTGGTGTCATATTCCGCGTCAAGGCGCGTCCTGGCTTTTTAATCTAAACTTTATTTTTTCATTGTTTTCCTTCCTCTGCCCATTTTTTATTCAAAACTTCCGGAGTATTCGTATGATCAATATCAAAAATCTTCATCGCCAAGTTGCTACTGCCTTGGCTGCAGCCGCTGCCATTACCTTACTTAGCGTCAGCGTTGCCGGTGCGGCACACGCGGCCGCACCGATGGTCAAAACCCCCAACCCGGGCTATTACCGCATGATGCTCGGCGACTTTGAAGTCACCGCCCTGTCTGACGGTACGGTCAATCTGCCGGTGCGCGATTTGTTAACCCACACCGCACCTGCTGCCACCGATCAAGCGCTCGCCAAGGCGTATCTGAAAAACCCGCTGGAAACATCCGTCAATGGCTACCTCATCAATACCGGCGACAAGCTGGTACTGGTTGATACCGGCGCAGCCGGCCTGTTTGGCCCGACCCTCGGCAATCTGGTCACTAATTTGAAAGCAGCCGGTTATCAGCCCGAGCAGGTTGATGAAATTTACATTACCCATATGCACGCCGATCATGTGGGCGGCCTGATGTCCGGTGACAAACTGGTGTTCCCGAACGCCACTGTGCGCGCGGATAAGCAAGACGCAGATTTCTGGCTAAGCCAGGCGAATCTCGATAAAGCAGCCGCTGGCGACAAAGGCTTTTTTCAAGGCGCGATGGCATCCCTGAATCCGTACGTCAAGGCAGGCAAGTTCAACGCCTTCGACGGCAATACTGATTTAATGCCCGGCATCAAAGCCATTGTCACGCACGGCCACACCCCTGGACACAGCATTTACGCGGTCGAAAGCAAGGGCCAGAAACTGATGCTGTGGGGCGATCTGATTCATGTTGCCGCGGTACAGTTCAGCAATCCCTCCGTCACCATCAAGTTTGACAGCGACAGCAAAACCGCGGAAGCCCAACGCAAAAAAGCCTTCGCTGATGCGGCCAAGAGTGGCTATCTGGTGGCCGCCTCGCATCTGTCATTTCCCGGTATCGGTCATGTCGCGACTGCGGGCAAAGGCTACACCTGGCTACCGCTGAATTATTCGGCGCTGAAGTAATCTGCAAAAGCAATCTGCATGACCTAGTTTTTATTTAGGCAAATTGCATTTTTAAAAAGGGCCTTGCGGCCCTTTTTTTATGGTGCGGTTTATGTCTTGTTTGTGTGCGGCTGGACAGCGAGGGTCTATACATCCAACATGACACTTAACCACACCGTCCTGGCGACATTGGCAGCCTCACCATAACAGACCACTAACCGTAAGCTTGCACAACAAAGTATTGTCCACCTTCAGATCGCTCGTCCAGATTAGCTTTGCCGATGCGTCTCATGCAATCGTGTTGCAGCCGTTTTTAACGCCTACTTCGGCTTCGGAATAGACAGTAGCGTTTTGCCAGGCGCTGGCATCGAAGCTGGCGGCTTTCCAGCCGATGGGCTCGCCGAGAATGGTGGCGCCGTGAGTGGCGACGGTGGGGTTGCTCTGGGTTATGCAGACGGGGTTGAGCGGGGCTTTGTGGATGACGGTGCATTTGAATGCGCTGCTGGATACGGCCACGATTTTATGGGCGGCGACGGCGGTGATTTGCATGATGAAGCCGCCGTCACCGATCTGCTGATTGGCGGTGCCCAGCGGCGTGCAGCGCAAGCCATTTTATTTTTGCTGAAATGGTGAATGACGTGCTCACACCGCTGAATACAGATGACCACATTAGCCCGCCGCCGGTCTGACAACTGCGCGGCCCATCGAAACAGCCGACACCTTCAGCGATTGCCGGGTTAATGCGGCGATGGTGGGCAATGTGGCCATAGCAGCCAATACGTTAGGCGGCACCAGACACATATTCCGCGATTGCAAAAACGCTACCTGCGTTGCGGTGATGTTGCCCGCATAGCAGCGCAGTGATGATTGGAAACTCGCCACGCCTTCTGGCAACACATAGTGATACACGCCCCTCGGAAACTCTGGCGTCGCGCTGGTGATGCCGTTGCAGGCATCCAGTTGTGCGATGGTGACAGTGGCGCCATTAATATCTTTGCTGCCATAAATCGGGAAGCCGTCTGCTGCCACGCCGATCAAATGCGATGGGCCGCCCACTGCATCGACCTGTGCGGTCACGCAGGACGGCAGGCCGTGGTAGTGGTAAGTATCGCCGGCGACGCGGGGCGAGGGATGGCCGTTGCAGCTATCGATGAACGAGGCGGTGGCGGTGATACCTGTGCTCACCCCGTTTTTATAAACAAGCCCGGTATACGAAACATTGTCGGTAAGCGCGGCGGGGCCATTGAGCTGTCCCTCGGTCGCGTTGAACAACGCCGGGCCAGAGATCATGATGCCAATATTTCCGCCAGTGGTGGCGGTCGTTGCGGCGGCTTTGGTGGGGCAGGTGTTGAAGGTCACCGGCTTACTTTCTGACAGCGGAATATAGGGCCGTAT
>JAYWCO010000053.1:0-7074 GCA_043780475.1 Burkholderiales bacterium
GAGGAATGCACGATGCCCGTGCCCGTATCAAGCGTTACATAGTCGGCTAAAAAAATCGGCGAGAGGCGATCATAAAAGGGATGCTTGAAGGTGATGCATTCCAGCAATTGACCTTTTGTGGTCGCTAAAATTTTACCTTCCAGCGCATAAGTTGCCAGGCATTCCGCAACCCGTGATGCCGCCAGGATCAAGCATCCACGCGGGGTTTCGACCAGGGCATAGTCGAATTCAGGATGAATATTGAGTGCCTGATTGGCTGGAATGGTCCACGGCGTGGTTGTCCAGATCACCGCAAAAATTGCGCCGGTTGGTGCAGCCGCGAGGCCAAAAGCTTTCGCTAATTTAACGCGTTCCGAATCCACAATCGGGAAGCCGACATCAATCGCGGTGGATACTTTATCTTCATATTCCACTTCGGCTTCAGCCAGGGCCGAGCCACAATCAAAGCACCAATTGACCGGTTTCAGGCCCCGATAAACATAGCCACGTTCGAGCAGCTTCGCGAGTGTGCGAATCTCGGCAGCCTCGGTTTCAAACGCCATAGTTTTATACGGATGATCCCAATCACCCAATACACCGAGCCTGATGAAATCGGCTTTTTGCAGCGTAATTTGTGATTCTGCATGCGCACGCGCGTAGCCCTGTACCTGCAGCGGCGTAAGATTTTTACCGTGCTGCTTCTCGACAAAAATTTCAATCGGCATGCCATGACAATCCCAGCCGGGCACATACACCGCATCAAACCCTGACATCTGTTTGGACTTGACCACCATGTCCTTCAATACTTTATTGACCGCGTGGCCGATATGAATCGCCGCGTTGGCATAGGGCGGGCCATCATGCAGAATAAATTTTGGCCGGCCTTTAGACGCGGCGCGAATTTTTTCATAAAGTTTCGCATCCTGCCATTGCTGAATCCAGCCGGGCTCACGCTTGGCGAGATCGCCACGCATGGGGAACGGGGTATCAGTCAGATTCAGGGTTGATTTGTAATCGGTCTTGGGAGTTGTGGCATCCATCGTCTTCAGGCTTTCCGCAAAATAGTTTTTGCACGATCACAGTCATCATGCATTTGTCTCACCAGCGCCTGTAGTGCATCAGGGCCGGCGAAATTTTGCTCGTCGCGGATTTTTTCGATAAACCTTACTTGCACGCGCTTGCCGTACAAGTTTTCATTTTCCGAATTTTTGTTCGGGAAATCGAAGAGGAAGACTTCCAGATGGTGGCGGTTGTCGATTGACACCACCGGATTAGTGCCGAGATTGGCGACGCCCGATAAGACACCATCCGCTTCAGCACTTGTCCTCACCACTCCCTCGAGCCCGCGAGTTACAAGCTGCAATTTTACCGCAAACACGCCCGTAAGAGCGGGTTTTCTGGCGCTGAGTGAAACATTGGCGGTGGGGAATCCCAGTGTGCGCCCCAGCTTTTTACCGTGGGTAACGCGGCCTACCATGCTGTACGGTCGGCCCAACATGCGGGCGGCCGTAAGCAAATCACCGTGGCCTAACGCCTGACGGATAGCAGTAGAAGAAATGCGCTCACCCGCCGTGTCTGCAATATCCGCCATGGTTTCCACTGTGAACCCGTTGGCAGCGCCGTATGCGCGCAGCATCGCCACATCACCCGCGCGCTTGTCGCCAAAGCGAAAATCCTCGCCTACCATCAGCCATCTCACATTGAGCGCTTTGAGCCGGGACATGAATTCAATGGGTGATTGCGCCGCAAATGTTTGATCGAACCGCGGCATAAATACATGTTTAATTTCCGCCCGCGATAATGCGGCTAATTTCTCGGTCACGCTCATCAAGCGGGTTGGCGCCAGCGCGGGATCGCTTTTTAATTTCGCGAAATACTCACGCGGCAGTGGCACAAAAGTCATCGCGGCAGGCTCAATACCATACCCAAGACCCAGGCGGGACGCGGCTTCCCGGCAGGCTGCCAGTATCGCCTGATGACCCAAATGCACTCCATCAAAATTGCCGATAGCCAGCGCAAGTGGCGGCAACTTACCATCGAGAGTTCGATAAAGTGTCACCGGTTTCATGACAACAACTTCTTTGAAAAATCGCGTAGCCGAAAACCCATTGCCCATAAGCTAGCAAAATAAATCACGGCGCCTGCACCGACCAGCCACATTAATTTGAATGCTTTCGCACCATTGCGCATCGTCAGCCAGACCTCATCTGTGCCGCCCAGCCACCAAAGCGCACCACCCATTAAATACAGGGCAACCAGCAGTTTAAACAGGAACGTAAACCACTCCGGCTGCGGCTGGTACAGCCCGTGTTGCCGAATAAAGTAATAGAGCAACCCCGCGTTCACGCATGCGCCTAAACCCGTGGAAAGCGTCAGCCCCGCATGCTGGAAATATGGCACAAAGGCTAAGTTAAACAACTGCGTTACCACCAGTGTAAAGATGGCAATTTTGACCGGGGTTTTAATATTTTGTCGCGCATAAAAACCGGGCGCCAATACTTTGATCAAAATAATGCCGGTTAAGCCGAAGGAATAAGCGATCAAGGCAGAACGCGTCATCATCACATCGTTTGCGCTGAATTGACCGTGCTGGAAAATGGTGGCAATCATCGGCCCGGCCAGTAATCCCAAGCCTAGCGCGGCGGGCAGCGTGAGCAGTAAGGTCAGGCGCAAGCCCCAATCGAGCAAGCGTGAATATTGGCTGGGATCTTCAGCATTGTGCTGCTTGACCAACGAGGGCAGCAGAACGGTACCAAGCGCTACGCCGAGCATGGCGGAGGGGAATTCCATCAGCCGGTCAGCGTAGGAAATCCATGACACCGCGCCATCACCCAGATGCGATGCAATCTGGGTATTGATCAATAATGAAATTTGCGCAACCGACACGCCCAGCGTGGCCGGTATCATCAGTTTCAAAATCCGGCTGACACCGGGATCTTTTTTGGCTGAGCGGAGCGTTGACCAGCGCAACGAAAAAGTGGGCAACATGCCGATCCGCCGCAATGCCGGAATCTGGAAACCGAGCTGCACCGCGCCACCCAACAGCGCGCCCCAGGCCAGCGCGGTAATCGGTGGATTCACATACGGCGCCATCAACAAGGCTGCGGCGATCATGCAAAGATTTAGCAATACCGGTGTAAAAGCGGGAGTTTTGAAAGAGGAAAACGTATTTAAAATGCCGGCCGAAAGTGCGATCAGCGAAATAAAAAATAGATACGGAAAAGTTATCCGCGTCATCTGCACCGTGAGCGCGAATTTTTCAGGGTCAGCAGCAAAGCCGGATGCGGTGGCATAGACCAGAAACGGCGTGGCGATAACGCCAATCAGGGTGACGATAAACAGGATGATCGCCAAGATGCTTGCCACATGATCGGCCAGCAAATGCGTTTCATCGACACCGCGTTTGGCACGGTATTCGGCAAATACCGGCACAAAAGCTTGGCTGAACGCGCCCTCGGCGAACAGGCGGCGCAGAAAATTAGGGATGCGCCAGGCGGCAATAAAAGCATCATTGGCCATGCCCGCGCCGAAAGCGTTGGCGGTAATGACCTGAAGGACGAGCCCAGTAATGCGCGATAAAAACGTCATCGCCGAAATGGAAAGTGCGGCTTTCAGCAGATTCATGGGGGTAAGTAATTTTTGGCGTTATTTTGAGTATGGAAGAGCGCTTAAGTCGTGGCTAATGCTGGTTTTCAGTCCGTTCTGGCTGCTCGTTACTGCATTTGCTGATGATGCCCCAAAGAAAACCCAATCAAAACAAACAGTTTGCTTTTTTGTTGAGAGGCACTATAATACAAGGCTTCGCACGAAATTCATGACTAGATTCTGGAATAAACATGGCCAATACCAAACAAGCTGTTAAACGCGCTCGTCAAGCAGTGAAAGCCCGCTCGCACAATATGGCGCAGCGTTCTGAACTCCGTACCGCGATCAAAAAAGTTACCGCTGCGATTGCAGCTGGTGACAAAACAGTGGCTGAAGCGGTGTTCAAGTCGTCGGTTTCCACGATTGATTCCATCGCCGACAAGAAAATTATTCATAAAAATAAGGCCGCTCGCCACAAGAGCCGCTTGTCTACTGCGATTAAAGCGATTGGCGCCAAAGCGCAAGCCGCCGCCTAATTTGCAGTTGCATTCAATGGTTGGCCCACGTACAGCGGGTTAGTCATAGCAAAAACCAAAACGCCAGATGGATGTCCCACTGGCGTTTTGTTTTGTAGCTTTCGGTTAAGCATAGATTGCTAGCGAGCCAATCCTTCCAGCGTATTGCCTGGCAGTGGACAAAAGTCATCGCTAACAGCTTGCGTGGGATCGATCACAATGAGTTCATTGTCGCGTGCAAAATCGAGCAGAAAACGATATGCCCTGGGCTCCACTTCAGCTAATGACGGCTCTACCACCACACAGCGCACACCGTCCAGCATCACGGGCCTGACATACGGTGAATAACGCATTTGCTGATCACCGCCAAAGCTCGACATAATGCCGCACAGGCGCTCCGCCCAATCACTAGGTCGAAATGCGCGGCCTTGTATAGTGATGCCCTGAATAACGATGCGAGGGGAATGTGCGGGGAAGACAGTCGGCATCACCGGCACAATGCATGGCCGCACTGAGGGCATGGAAGAATGGGGGCAGAGAGTGTGCTCATGCGATGATTCGTTTGGCCCAAAATGGGTTGCAATTTTTTCAGGTGATCGCTAACACCAGCGGTAAGCGGTGATGGGCAGAAAAGTAGAGGGAAATTTAGCGGTTGGTGTTTTAACAAAAATACGCACGGCGATAATCAGCACATACGCTCATGACGATTATTGAAACAGGCAGAATTATATCGTGCTTATACTTCACACAAGACGCATGTTCTAGCCTTTGCCTGAGATTTATTTGATTCTTGCGCGTCTCTATTTACATTACCCACTATTGCGGGTTACCTAAGCATGACTCATACCATTGCAATTATTGGCGCGGGATTTAGCGGTACGGTGTTGGCGGCGCGGCTCCTTCGCGCGCAAGCGGCGGCGGGGGCATCTGCCGTAGCTGGCCTGAAGATCGTGCTGATTAATCGCGTATCGCCAAGCGGTGCAGATAAAAATATAGATCGCGATAATTTGGGGCGTGGCCTCGCCTACGGCACCAAATCAGACGCGCATTTATTGAATGTGCCTGCCGGGCGGATGAGCGCATTTCCCGAAGATGAAAACGATTTTTTGAATTTTCTCGAGCAGCGCGGACTGAAAACCTTGGGCGGCGCATTTGTGTCACGTCGCTGGTATGGCGAATATTTACGTCACACCCTTGATGCCGCCATGGCCATCAGTGCGGGCGGGGGGGAGGGAACGAGGGTCACGAGCGGCGCGGCTCACAGTGCCATTGACATTATCAGCGGTGAGGTTAATGCACTGCGGATGATGTCTGACTCATCGCCGGGTCGGGCCGTACTTACCTTCACCGATGGCCGTACCTTAACGGCTGATCGAGTGGTGCTCGCACTGGGCAATTTTGCGCCCGCCAATCCGCTGCCAAGCGATGCGATAGCGTTTACTTCACCGCGCTATATTCGCGATCCGTGGGCGGCAGATGCGTTAGACCTGGTTGATGGCACCCGCCCGATCGTGCTCATCGGCACCGGACTCACCATGTTTGATGTGGTGCTATCGCTGAGCGCTACATGGCCGCAGGCAACATTCACCGCTTTTTCGCGACGCGGTTTACTTCCTCAAGCGCATCGCGAAGCAACGCTGCCGCCACAGTTTAATCACGCGCCCGAACGCATTTTGGAAGGCCCGGCCACGGCACGCGCTTATGTTCGCGCGCTGCGGGTAGCGGTTGCTGGCTATGCACAACAGGAGGGCGATTGGCGCGATGTGGTGGCATCACTACGCCCGCTCACGCCCGCACTTTGGCAACGCCTGCCAACGCTTGAGCGTACGCGCCTGCTGAGGCATGCCCGGCCACACTGGGAATCACATCGTCACCGCGCCGCGCCGGTGGTTGCTCGTACGATTGAAAGTTTAATGGCCGATAAGCGCTTGATCGTGATAGCCGCGCGGCTCACGAGCATGACCGCGAATGATGATGGCTTGCACCTCACTTTGCGCCGTCGTCATCACACCCAAACTGAAGCCCTAACTGCCGCCACGGTAATCAATTGCACTGGGCCGACCAGTGATTACCGTTTGGCGCAAGAAGTGTTGTTGCTGAATTTGCATGCGCAAGGCTTGATCACGCCAGATCAGCATCGCCTGGGCATCGAGGTGAATGAGCAGCTACAGGTGATCGACACCCATGGCCACGCGATGCCGAGTTTGTATTGTGTAGGCCCCTTGTTAAAGGCGCGGTTTTGGGAAGCGACGGCGGTGCCTGAGTTGCGTGAGAACGTACGTGTTGCGGCTCAGGCGCTACTGCAATCGCTGAAACCTCATATTGATGAGCCAAACGACACTGCTTAGTTGCTTGCCCTGACGCGACCTTTGCCCTAGTATCTTCAATCGATCACAGCGGGCTGCTCAGCCATTTGACGGACACGATATGAAACATTTTTTGCAGTTCACCGATTTTACGCGCGCAGAATTTGAGCATTTAATCGAGCGCACCAAAATTCTCAAGCAGCGTTTTAAAAATTACATTCCTTATCAGCCGCTCACCGACCGCATGCTGGCAATGGTGTTTGAAAAAAGCTCAACGCGAACCCGTGTTTCGTTTGAAGCGGGCATGTTTCAGCTCGGCGGCGCCTCGATTGTGCTCAACACCTCCGATAGCCAATTAGGTCGCGGCGAGCCGATTGAAGATGTCGCACGGGTGATTTCACGCATGGTCGATATCGTCATGATTCGCACCTTTGATCAATCCATTCTTGAACGCTTCGCGGCCAACTCGCGGGTGCCGGTGATCAACGGGCTGACCAATGAATATCACCCCTGCCAGGTACTCGCTGATATTTTTACCTTCATCGAATTCCGCGGCGCCATTGCTGGCAAAACCGTAACGTGGATAGGTGACGCTAACAACATGGCCATGAAGGCAATGAGGTGGCCTTTGCCAATCTCACCCAGCACGTTCTCCTTCGGCACCTGCGCATCGGATAGGAACACCTGCC
>JAYWCO010000054.1:0-8003 GCA_043780475.1 Burkholderiales bacterium
CGGGATGTGGCGTTGCGCGCATTCGGCTTGACAAAATTCAGCCCAGTTATTGGCGTTAGGGCTGATGCCATGGTTGATGTGGATCGCCGACAGAATAAAGTGCGGCTCCAAGCTGGGCGCGGGGTTGCGGCTATGCAGTCGATACAAAATATCGAGTAAAACCATCGAATCGATGCCGCCGGAAAGCGCTACGGCCATGCGGGGAGCGTTGGATTGAGCAATTGCCTGATGGCGTGCTAAAAATTCTGCAACGTGGTTTTCGAGAACAGTTTCAACCGGCTCAGTCATGCTCACTTCCTCACCTTCCGAAACTGTCAATCTCCTGAGCGTCTCGGCTGACTATGCAGACACTTCCCGGAATTTGCCCAGCTCCAGCAATTTTTTTTGCCGATCCAGCACCAGCTTGTCGATGGGTTTTTCTTGTAATTGTTTGAGCGAATCGGCAATCGCTTTTTTCAAGGTTTGCGCCATCGCGGCAGGGTCGCGATGCGCCCCGCCCAGTGGCTCGTTCAGCACTTTATCGATCAGGCCCAGCGCCTTTAATTTGGGCGCGGTGATTTGCATAATCTCGGCCGCTTCCGAGGCTTTGCTGGCATCTTTCCACAGGATCGAGGCGCAGCCTTCGGGCGAGATGACAGAGTAGGTTGAGTATTGCAGCATGAAGGTTAAATCCCCCACCGCGATCGCGAGTGCGCCGCCTGAGCCGCCTTCACCAATAATGGTGCAGATGATCGGCACACGCAGCCCGGCCAGTACATAAAGATTTTGCCCAATCGCTTCCGACTGGCCCCGCTCTTCAGCACCGACGCCGGGATACGCACCCGGAGTATCGATAAAGGTCAATAACGGCACGGCGAATTTTTCAGCAAGCTTCATCAAACGCAGCGCCTTGCGATAGCCTTCCGGTCGCGGCATGCCAAAATTGCGGAATTGGCGTTCTTTGGTATCGCGACCTTTTTGATGGCCGATCACCATCACGCTTTGACCGTTGAAGCGGGCCATGCCACCGACAATGGCAGCATCATCCGCATAGGAACGATCGCCATGCAGCTCTTCGAAATCGGTCGTCATCGCTGCAATATAATCGAGCGAATAAGGCCGCTGCGGATGGCGCGCCACCTGGCTGATTTGCCAGGCGTTAAGTTTGGCGTAAATATCTTTGGTCAGGCCCTGGCTTTTTTTGGCAAGCTTTTCAATCTCGGCCGAAATATCGACCGCCGAGTCGTCCTGTACAAAGCGCAGTTCTTCGATCTTGCCCTCCAGGTCAGCGATGGGCGATTCGAAATCCAGAAAATTAGGTTTGGGTGTGCTCATTCTGTGCGTGAGGGTACTGTCCATGTATAGCAACTGAGAATCATACCAAGTTGTATCGGTATAATCATTTCTAGTAAAAATTAGCCGAAGATGACAGGAACAATATGGGCAACCGCCTCAGCAAAATTACCACCCGAACCGGCGATGATGGATCAACCGGGCTGGGCGATGGCGCACGCATCCCGAAATCTGCACTGCGGGTGGTGACGATGGGTGAGGTGGATGAATTGAACAGCCACCTTGGGGTGCTGCTCACCGAACCGCTACCTGAATCCGCTCGCATCATGCTGACCCGCATTCAAAACCAGCTATTCGATCTCGGTGGTGAAATTTGTATTCCCGGCTATGTGGCGCTGACCCATTCGCATGTGTTATTTTTAGACGAGGCAATTGCCGAGCTGAACGCTGATCTGGCGCCACTGAAAGAATTTATTTTACCAGGTGGCTCGCGTGCCGCGGCGCTGGCGCATGTGGGGCGCACCGTGGCCCGCCGCGCTGAGCGTGCACTGGTCGGCCTTAGTATGCATAGTACGAATGATGCTAATCAGACAGAAAATGTTTCTGCGCTTTCGCTACAATATTTAAATCGACTGTCTGATTTGCTTTTTATACTGGCCCGCCAGCTCAATCGGCACGCCGGGGTCGCGGATGTTTGTTGGTCTCATGAACCTGTAAGCACTTCAATGGAAATTTCTCAATAATTATGGCTGATCTCGATCTCAACGAAAAACTGGCTGGCCTCCTCTCGCGCAGCGGGATAGGCGATAAAAACGCGTTCGCGACTTTATACGAAGCCACCAAATCGAAACTGTTTTCGGTTTCGCTACGTATAGTTAGGGAGCGGCATCTCGCCGAAGAAGTGTTGCAGGATAGCTTTGTGAATATATGGAATAACGCTGCTAATTACGCTGTTGCTAAATCCGCGCCGATGACGTGGATGACCGCCATCGTACGCAATCGCAGCCTTGATATCGTGCGGCGCCCACGCCTTGAAGTTCAGGATGAAGAGGAATATTTTACTCTCGGCCTGGAAGACGAGCGGCCGGGCCCGCCGGATCAATTGGCGCAAGGTCGCGATGCGGCGCAGATCGAGACATGCATGCAAGCCCTTGAAGCCGATCAGCGCCAAACCATTTCGCTGGCGTTCTTTCACGGGCTCTCGCACTCAGAGGTTTCTGATCATCTCGGCAGACCACTCGGCACGGTTAAAACCCATATTCGGCGCGGGCTACTTAAGCTCAAAAATTGCCTGGATGATCATGTCGGCGGTGTCGCATGAAGCTCATCAATACTGATCTTCGTATCCGTCTCGCGGCTGAATATGTTATCGGCACACTACATGGCGGTGCGCGGCGGCGGTTCGAACAATTTCTGAAATCGGATTACGCCTTGCGCGCTGAAGTAGCGGAGTGGGAAACCCATTTCATGCCGCTTATTGACCGCATTAAACCGGTCGCACCACCTGATCGGGTGTGGGCCAATATTCAGGCGCGGATTGGCGGCAACTCGCCTTTTGTTACTTCAAACGCTACTTCAAACACCAGGTGGCTCAGCAATCTGAAATTCTGGCGCGGCCTTGGCATGGGTGCATCGTTGGTGGCCACCGTGTTGCTGGCGACGCTGTTCACGCTGAGATCAAATGTGAACGCGGATGGTGATCCGGTGATGATGGCCGTGCTTGAAGACCAGGGCGTGGCCCGCATGGTGGTTGAGCAGCCGAAGTCGGGCCTGCTGATGGTAAAGATGGTCAAGCCGTGGGGTGCGAGGCCCAATCAAAGTATGGAGCTGTGGGTGATTCCAAAAGACGGCGCACCCAGAACACTCGGGGTGATCAATGACAACGGCGAAACCAGAATCACCATGCCCGATATGGATCATCGCCTGACTGACGGCACCGTATTCGCGATCACCAACGAACCCAAAGGTGGCTCACCCAGCGGCAAACCGACCGGCGCCATTATGTGCAAAGGCACGATTGCACGCATGCCCGTAAAAACTGATCAGAAGCCACGCGCACAAATTTAAAGCGTAGGTAAAAAATGCAAACCCTAGCAGCAGAGCGGCGTTTTAAGCATTTTCATGCTTAAACGCCTCTCTATTGATAGAGTTTAAATTTTTAATTCACCCGAAATTTCTAATCTGAAAAGATGACCTTCCCCGTAAAAGCATGTCCCGATATGCTCCGGTATGTCCCGGTACGGCTTAAAGCCGAGGCGAAATAGCTTCATCATTTCTCGCCTGTCCGGGGGCCAAGTTTGTTGCACTTTCAATATCGATGCTCCTCCGCGCAGGGGTACACAACAAATGCGCTGAGGTTGATCCTGCGCAGATCGCTTAACGTACCTCGTGATAGCATTATTTGGTTAGATTCGATTCCGCCTCATACCGACCTCAACCTATGCCCATCACCGCCTACATTACCCACCCGTCTTGCCTGAAGCACGAGATGGGCGTGGATCATCCTGAATGTCCGGCGCGGCTTGATGTGATTAACGATTATCTGTTGTCACAGGGTCTGCTGGGCATGATGCCGACTTACGAAGCACCGGCGGCCACGCGTGAACAATTATTGCGCGCGCATACCGCTCATTATCTGGCAGAGATTGAGGCGCTATCGCCGCGCGAAGGCTACGCGCAGCTTGATCCTGACACCAAAATGAATCCGTACACACTCACAGCTGCGCGTCATGCGGCAGGCGCGGCGGTGCTGGCAACGGATCTGGTGATAGCCGGTGAAGTGACCAGCGCCTTCTGTGCGGTGCGCCCGCCCGGCCATCATGCGGAACGCGATCAGGGTATGGGATTCTGTTTTTTTAATAATGTCGCGGTGGGGATTCGCCACGCGCAGCGCCAACATGGCTTGACTCGTATTGCGCTGGTGGATTTTGATGTGCATCACGGCAATGGCAGCGAAGATATTTTGGCCGGAGATGATGAAGTGCTGATGGTGTCCACTTTTCAGCACCCGCTGTATCCGTATCTGGGTGAAATTCCCAAGGGCACGAATATGCTTAATGTACCGCTGGCACCGCGCACCTATGGCGACGCGATGCGCACTATTGTGACGGAACGCTGGCTGCCCGCGCTGAATGCATTCCGCCCAGAGCTGATTTATATTTCGGCGGGATTTGATGCGCATCGCGATGACGATATGGCTAATCTTGGCTGGGTGGAAGCAGACTACGCATGGCTCACCGCGCGTCTGGTGGAGGTGGCTGAGCGCCACGCGCAGGGGCGCATCATCTCGATGCTGGAGGGTGGCTATGCGCTGCATGCATTAGCGCGCAGTGTCGGTGCGCATGTGGGCGTGCTGCTGGGCGCGGTAGACGCGTAATGCGCCAATATTTAGCGCCGCTGTTCGATCCGCAATCCGTGCTGGTGTATACACGCGCTAAAGCGTTATCTGCCGATGCGGTGCTGCTCAATACCACACTGGCGGAAGGCGTTTTTACCGGCTCGGTTACGCACTGTGATGCGGCGCTAAAAAATAAGGCGACCATTGATACGGCCACACGCCCTGACCTCGCATTGATTGCGGTGGGCGACGATCAGGTAGTGGCGGCGCTTACCCATGCTGCGCACGCACGCGTGCGTGCCGCGATTATTTACGACACTGCGCAACCGCATATTGAAACGCTGAAAGCGCTGGCTACACGCCACGGTATTCACCTGCTGGGGCCGGGCTCATCCGGATTGCAGCGGCCCCATTTGCAGTTTAATGCCTGCATTGCCGGCAGCTTGCAAGGCGCGGGCAAACTCGCGCTGATATCACAATCAGGTGCGCTGACCGCCGCGATGCTGGATTGGGCTGAATCAAACGCGGTTACTTTTTCTGCAATCGTCGCGATGGGCCGTTCAGCCGCGCTGGATATAGCGGATGTGCTGGATTTTTTAGCGCAGGATTCACGTACACACAGCATCGTGATGTACATGGAAGGCATTCGCAGCGGCCGACGTTTCATGAGCGCACTACGGGCGGCGGCACGCGCCAAGCCGGTGATCGTGCTGAAGGCAGGGCGCCGCGAACGCGGCCAGCAAGCCGCACTCACCCACACCGGCGCGATGATCGGCGGTGATGATGTATTTGATGCGGCGCTACAACGCGCAGGCGCGGTGCGGGTCGATAGTTTTGTGCAATTATTTTCCGCTGCAAAGTGTTTAGCCGCGCGCTATAAACCTGTTGGCAATCGGCTGGGCGTTATTAGTAACGGTGGCGGGCCGGGCGTGCTCGCAGCTGATTACGCATACTTGCGCAAGGTGGATATTCCGCCGCTGTCCGCTGCCACACTTGCAAAATTAAAATCGGCCCTGCCGCACGCTGCCTCAACTGAAAACCCGATTGATCTGGGTGAACATGCCGAGGCCGCTGATTTTATTGCAGCCGCCGAAATACTGGCCGCGTCACCCGATGTGGATGGTGTGCTGGTGATCGTCACACCCAAGCCCGGCATTGATATCGCTGCAATTGCGCGCGGCGCCACTGCGAGTCTGCCCGGCGTGTACAAGCCAATCATCGGCTGCTGGATGGGCGAGACCCGGGTGCGTGAAACCCGGCGCATGATCAACGCCGCTGGCTTGCCGGTGTTTCGCTTGCCTGAGGCAGCGGTTGACGCGTTTGCGAACATCGCATCGTTTTACCGCAACCAGCAAATGCTGATGCAAACACCGCCGCCGCTGAATGTGGATGTGGATGCGAATGTAGATGCTGACGCCGCCACGGTTAACGCCCCCGATATTGCAGGCGCCAAAGCGTTAATCCACGCGGTCCTCGCAACTGGCCGAAAGGTGCTGAGCGAGACGGAATCAAAGGCACTGCTGACCGCATTCCGCATTCCGGTCACGCCGACTGAGGTGGCGCGCTCTGCTGATGAGGCGGCGGCGATGGCTGAGCGTCTTGGCTATCCAGTCGTGATCAAAATAAATTCTCCCGACATCGCCCACAAGTCTGATGTCGGCGGCGTGATGCTGAATGTGCGTACGGCCCAACAAGTGCGCACCGTATTCGCCGACATGTTGGCTGAGGTGGCACGCCGCGCGCCTGACGCAGTCGTTGACGGCGTGGCATTGCAACCGATGGTCAGTAAACGGCATGGCCGCGAATTATATGTGGGCATGACCACGGACGAATTGTTTGGCCCCGTTATCACCTTTGGCGCGGGCGGCACCATGATCGAAGTGATCGATGATCGCGCCGTCGCGCTGCCACCGTTAAATCAATTCCTGGCGCGGCGTTTGATCGAAGGTGCACGCGCTGCGGCGGTCTTAGGTGAATGGCGCGGTATGCCCCCGGCGCGGATTGAGGCACTGAAGTATCTGCTGCTGCGCGTATCGGAAATGATCTGCGAATTGCCCGAGCTTCAGGAGCTCGATATCAATCCGGTGATTCTCGACGAAGTCGGCGCCGCCGTGGTTGATGCCCGCGCGGTAGTGCGCGCTGTCAAGGTGAAAACAGGCAAGCCGTATGCGCATATGGCCATCCTGCCGTACCCGAGTGCGCTGACGCGCATCATCGTCACCCGTACCGGCTTTAGCTGTCAATTTCGCGCTATTCGCCCCGAAGACGCCGATGCCTTGCAGCGCTTCGTGCGCAACCTGTCCGACGAAGCCCGCTATATGCGTTTTCTGTCAACGATGGCGGAGCTGTCGCCGTCGCTGCTGGCGCGCTTCACCCAGATCGACTATGACCGCGAGATGGCCATGGTCGCCGTAGCTGACGATGCTGATGAAGGCACAGGCGAACGCAGCAGCGATGGCATCCGTGAACGCAGCCGTGAGCGCATCATCGGCGTTGCCCGCTACCTGCTTAATCCCGATGCGGTTACCGCTGAATTTGCGTTAGCCGTAGCCGATGAATATCAAGGCCGCGGCATCGGTATCGCCCTGATGCAAACCATTTGCGAAATCGCCCGCGCCCACGGGCTGCAAGCGGTGGTGGGATTAGTCCTCGCGAGAAATAGCGATATGCTCGCGTTGATGAGCCGACTCGGTTTCATCGAAGAAAGTGATCCCGATGATCCCGATATGCGCCGGGTGGTGCTCACGCTTTAAGAGCGCGAGTTAAACGTGCGCCAAGGAAGAAGAACGCTTTTCATATCACCACCTTCGCCGGAAAAGCGAAACAGCCTTGTTTGTTTTAGCGTTTCGTCCCTGTCCGCGGGGCCAAGTTTGTTGTGTGTTCATCATCGCTCGCTTGGCCTTCGGGCATGTCCTTGGCAAAAATTCAATTGAACCTGGCAGCGTCTCGCGCCGACTCATATTGAATTTAACCAGCCAGCCGTACGGTTGCTATGTATTCAACGCCTGAACTCTGCTTCTGCACCCACCATGAGGTTCAACATTATGGAATCTTCCCGCTCGCATTCACATCCCCGACGCCGCTTTTTAGCGGGTACTGCCGCTTCAACCGGATCGTTGCTGTTGCCGTGGCATGCGCGCTTTGCGAACGCCGCGCAGGTGCAGCCCGGCACCACCTGGCAGCTACCGGGACCCTGGGTGCCGATCACGCCGGTTACCGTGCTGCCCAATCTTGCCAATTGGCTTAGCTTGCATACCAATGTTCGCGACGCTATCCGGTGGGAACATACCAATGGCACGGTGATCCCTTATACAAACTGGGGGAATGGTCAAAGCGCGTTGAACACGGCTTATGCACATGCCTTTCAGGGCGTCGCCACCGGGCTGCCTAAAGT
>JAYWCO010000055.1:0-2244 GCA_043780475.1 Burkholderiales bacterium
TCCTCGAGTCGGCGGATGCGCTCCTGCACCGTCGCGCGTGCCAGCCCCAGCTGACGGGCAATATCCGCCACGCTGGTGCGCGCATTTTTTCGCAATAAATCGAGCAGCAATTGCTCGGCAGCCGTTAAGGAATGAAGTGAATTGATCATAATGATAGTTGTACCCTGCGTTATGCCTAATATTACCCGAACATTGTGTAGATTTGCAGCTACGAATTGAAATGCGATCAATTTACAGTAACGCCACTTCAGATATGTAAGTCACTTAATCTCATCACGCATAAAGGTAATCATCATGATGCACGTCGCACTTATTGGCTCAGGCAAAATCGGCGAAGCCATTGTTACATTGTTCAATTCTGTCGGCGGCTACCAGTTGACGGTAGTGGATAAGGACGCCGAGCGTTTGGCACCGATGAAGGCGCTGGGTGCAGCCACCCTCATTGCTGATGTTGCAAATGATGATCTGGCAAGCAAATTAAAGGGCGTGAATGTGGTTATTTCTGCATGCCCGTTTTACCTGACCCCAAAACTTGCCAAGCTGGCACGCGATATCGGTGCGCACTATTTTGATTTGACGGAAGACGTGGAAAGCACCCGTGTAGTGAAAGAAATTGCGAAGGGTGCTAACACCGTGTTCATGCCCCAGTGTGGCTTGGCACCGGGCTTCATTTCTATTGCGGCGCACGAAATCGCGCAGCGATTTGAAACCCTGCGTGACGTCAATATGCGCGTGGGCGCGTTGCCGATTTATCCGACCAACGCACTCAAATATAACCTCACCTGGAGCACGGACGGGCTCATTAACGAGTATCTGAATCCTTGTGAAGCCATCATTGATGGCAAGATTAAAGAGACGCCGCCGCTGGAAGAGCTGGAACATTTTTCAATGGACGGTCTTGACTATGAAGCGTTTAACACCTCGGGTGGATTGGGCACGCTGTGCGAAACCCTGGAAGGCCGTGTACGCAACCTGAATTACAAAACCGTGCGCTATCCAGGCCATTGCGACATCATGAAAATATTGGTGCGCGATTTGCGTTTGTCGGAACGCCGTGAGTTGCTCAAAGACGTGCTGGAAACGGCGATTCCGATTACGCTGCAGGATGTGGTGCTGGTGTTTGTGTCGGTTAGCGGCAATCGCGAAGGCCGCCTGGCTCAGGAAAGTTATGCGAAGAAAATTTACGCTACTAATGTGAACGGAAAACTACTGTCAGCGATTCAGCTCACCACGGCGGCAGGCATTTGTACGATGGTGGATTTATTGGCCAAGGGCGAACTCAAAGGTACCGGCTTTATTCGTCAGGAATCGGTTTCGTTAGCCACTTTCCTGGCTAATCCTTTTGGAAAGTATTACGCATGAGCACACTGAAGGTGATCGAGGTGAAACCGCTACTGGCCAAGCTGGGCGTGGCACTTGAGCAATTTGAGGGGCCTGATCTGGTCGCGCGCTCGCCCATTGATGGCCGCTCACTGGCAAGCCTGCGGGCCGATACCGCCGCGAATGTTAGTGACAAGATTGCCGCCGCCCACGCCGCATTTTTAGTCTGGCGCAATGTGCCCGCGCCGGTGCGGGGCGAGCTGGTACGCCTGCTGGGGGATGAACTGCGCGCGCATAAGGCGGAGCTAGGCGAATTGGTGACCATCGAAGCGGGCAAGATTCGCCAGGAGGGCTTGGGCGAAGTTCAGGAAATGATCGATATTTGTGATTTCGCCGTGGGCCTGTCGCGTCAGCTATACGGTCTGACCATTGCTACCGAGCGGCCTGGCCATCGCATGATGGAGCAGTGGCTGCCCGCTGGGCCGGTGGGTATTATTAGTGCGTTTAATTTCCCGGTGGCGGTATGGGCCTGGAATGCTGCGCTGGCGCTGGTCTGCGGAGATTCGCTGGTGTGGAAACCGTCTGAAAAAACCCCATTGACCGCGCTGGCCTGTCATGCCTTGCTGGTGGCCGCCATGAAAAAGTTTGCTGCCCAGGGCAAGGCGGTGCCGGGCGGACTTTCACAGGTATTGATCGGTGGCCCGGCGGTCGGTGCGGCGTTGGTGGATGATCCACGGATCGCGTTGATTTCCGCTACCGGCTCTACCCGCATGGGTCGCGCCGTCGCGCTTCGTGCCGCCGAGCGATTTGCTAAAACACTGCTGGAATTAGGCGGCAACAATGCCATGATTGTTGCCCCCACGGCCGACCTGGATTTGGCCTTGCCGGCGACCTTGTTTTCGTCAGTGGGTACGGCAGGTCAAC
>JAYWCO010000056.1:0-12959 GCA_043780475.1 Burkholderiales bacterium
CTGTTGCCGCTGGCACTGGCAGGCGCCTATGCCGCCTGGCATGAATCAACCAAGCGCGGCGCCGACGATCTGCTGCGGCAACAAATGTATAACGATGCCGGCAATTGGTGGATAGGCGGATTGCTGATTCTAGCGGCTGCCACCTTGCTGGCGTTTGCGCTGTTACGCAAGCAGCAAAAATTGATTGGAGTGATCACGATGGCGGCGGCCACCGTGATACTGGTGGCGGCATTGGCGCGCGGCTATGACTATCTTGCACCGCTCAAGTCGAGCTATGCAGTTTCACAAGTGATTAACCAGCGTCTGGCACTGGAAACACGCCCGGAAGTACGTTTGTATGCCGTTAAAATTTACGACCAATCCCTGCCTTTTTATCTTAAACGCACACTCACTCTGGTGGAATATGTGGATGAATTCGAGATGGGGCAAAACGCTGAGCCAGCGAAACATATTGCTGCCATCAAATATTTGCCTGCTGCATGGGACATGCCCGGCCCGGCAATCGCTATAATTCAGCCTGATTCGATTGATGAGCTGAAGTCTATCGGCGTCAATTTCACTATTATTTATCGCGACTCACGTCGTGTTGCTATCCAAAAACCCGATCCGAAATAATTCATTTTGAACCTGACCAGCTTTGCACTTATTCTTATCGGCGTATTACTCAATGCCGCCGCACAATTGTTGCTCAAAGCCGGCACGACGCGCATCGGCGAGTTTGAATTTTCATTTGTCAATATCGTGCCGATTGGCTTGAAGGTGGCGACGCAGTGGCCCATCATCGCGGGCCTGGGCTGCTATGGTGTCAGTGTAGTGATATGGATTCTGGCGTTGTCACGAGTGCCGGTGAGCGTAGCCTACCCGATGCTGTCGATTGGCTACGTCGTCAATGCATTCGCGGCCTACTACTTGTTTGGTGAATCCGTGAACGCACAAAAACTGCTCGGCATTGGCTTTATTATCATTGGTGTTTATCTGGTCGCACGTTCCACTCCTACGGTTTAGTCCATGAACTATCTTAAATTTGCCGGGCCGATTATTGATGATGCGATGGCAGAAGCCGTCAAGCAGACCTTGCTATCCGGCTGGCTTACCAGCGGGCCACAGGTTGCCGCGTTTGAACAAGCCTTGTCGGTCTATCACGGCGGCCGACCGACACGGGTATTCACCTCGGCCACGGCCGCGATGGAGGTGGCGTTTGAAATATGTGGCATCGGTGAAGGTGATGAAGTCATCACCTCGGCGATGACGTTTTTTTCCGTCGGCAATATGATCGAAAAAGTGGGTGCCAAAACGGTGTTTGTGGATTGTGATTTGACGACCCGCAATATCAATCTCGATCAGGTCGAACGTGCGATTACAACGCGCACCAGGGCCATTGTTCCCACCCATTTTTCGGGCCTGCCCTGCGATATGGATCGCCTCTACGCGATCACGCAAAAGCATAAATTGCGGGTGATTGAAGATGCTGCACTGGCGCTAGGATCTACCTGGAAGGGCTCGCCAATAGGCGGGTTTGGCGACATTGCCACCTTCAGTTTCCATCCCAACAAAAATATGACCACTATCGAAGGCGGTGCCGCGATGTTTGCCGATGAAGCCGAGGCCAAGCGCGCCGAAGTGCTGCGCTTCCACGGTATCACCAAGCTGGCTGACGGCACCCGCGATGTTGATTATCCGGGAGGTAAATTCAATATGAGCGATGTCTCGGCCTGCCTGGGTTTAGCGCAATTAAAACAGCTTGACCAATGGTGCGCGGTCCGCCAAAAACTGGCGGCTCAATATTTTACAAAGCTGTCTCCGGTGGCAGACGGGTTGGGACTATCACTTCCTGCTAAAGCCTACGCGGGCGAGGAGACCGGACATAGCTGGAATATGTTCTGTATCCTGCTACCGCTAGCGAGCATGACGATTTCTCGTAAACAGTTTATGGATGCGATGCATGCGCAGCAGATTGGTATCGGGGTTTCATATGAGGCAATGCATCTCTCCACGCTGTTCCGCAGCAAAGGCCACCGCGAAGGCGAGCACCCTCACACCGAACGTATCGCCCGCGAAACCGTGACCTTGCCGCTGCATCCTGCAATGACCAGCGCCGATGTTGACCGCGTATGCAGCGCGGTGATTGAGGTCATCCGCAGCCATCAACGCCAAGCAGCCTAGCCAGCATGAACTCAACCATGACTGCCCCAAATTCCCGCACGCCTGGCACGGTCAGCGTAGCACCTATGGTCTCGATTGTGGTGCCGGTTTATAACGAGGAATTAGGGCTGGCAGCGCTGTTTGCGCGGCTCTATCCCGCGCTTGATAAACTCAACCTCGCTTACGAAATTATTTTTGTAAACGATGGCTCGACGGATCGTTCAGCGGCATTGCTGCGTGAGCAATTTCAGGCGCGTCCGGAAGTTACGCGGGTAGTATTGTTTAACGGTAATTTTGGTCAGCATATGGCGATCATGGCCGCATTTGAGCAGTGTCGCGGCAGCCGGATTGTGACCCTTGATGCAGATTTGCAAAACCCGCCAGAGGAAATCGGGGCGCTGCTTGCCGAAATGGACAAGGGCCACGATTATGTCGGCAGCATTCGCAAAATGCGCCAGGATTCGTTATGGAGGCGCGCTGCCTCCAAGGCCATGAATCGCATGCGCGAGCGCCTCACCAGCATCAAAATGACCGACCAGGGCTGCATGCTGCGCGCCTACAGCCGCGATATTGTGCTGGCGATTAACCAGACACGCGACACCAGCACCTTTATTCCCGCACTCGCTTACTCGTTTGCGCGCCGCCCGGTTGAAATTGAAGTCGCCCACGAAGAACGCTTTGCGGGTGAATCAAAATATTCGCTGTTCCAGTTGATCCAGCTAAATTTTGATTTAATGACCGGTTTTTCAACCGCACCACTGCAAATTTTTTCCTTCATCGGTATTTTGATTTCGATGATGTCGATTGCCTTTGTGGTCTTTTTGGCGATACGCCGTCTGGTCGTGGGGCCCGAAGCTGAAGGCCTGTTTACCTTATTTGGTATTGCCTTTTTCCTGATCGGCATTACGCTGTTCGGGATTGGCTTGCTGGGTGAATATGTGGGCCGCATTTATGAGCAAGTGCGCTCACGCCCGCGTTACATGATCGAGGCTATTCTTGAGCATAAAGTTGAACATAATGTTGAACACAAGGCTGAACATAAGGACGAGGCTTAGTGGCTTCAGTGCAACCCAAAACAGCCGTCGTATTCGCATATCACAATGTCGGCTATCGGTGTTTGCAGGTGCTACTGGCGCATGGCGTCGAAGTGAAGCTGGTCGTTACCCATCGCGATAGCCCGGGTGAAAATATCTGGTTTGAAAGTGTTGGCCAATTGGCCCGTTTGCATAATATTCGGGTGATCACCCCCGATGATCCCAACACGGCAGAAGTTCAGTCGGAATTGGCGGATTTGCAGCCTGATTTTTTGTTTTCGTTTTATTACCGCACGATGCTGAAGCCCGCATTATTGGCCCTCGCCACGCACGGCGCATTTAACATGCACGGCTCCCTGCTGCCGCAATATCGGGGGCGCGTACCGGTGAATTGGGCAATTATCAAAGGCGCAAATAAAACCGGTGCAACCCTGCATGAAATGGTGGAAAAGCCGGATGCCGGGCGGATTGTAGATCAGTGCGCCGTACCGATTTTGCCCGACGACAATGCGCTGGCGGTGTTTAATAAAGTCACGGTTGCGGCTGAAATCGCGCTTGATCGCACCCTGCCTGCCTTGCTCGATGGTAGTGCAGTGATGCGTTCGCAGAATCTGGCCGCAGGTAGCTACTACGGCGGCCGCAAGCCCGAGGATGGGGTGATAAATTGGCACGAAAGCGCCCAAAACATTCATAATCTTGTACGTGCCGTGGCACCACCTTACCCTGGTGCTACGACCACCCTTAACGGCCAACCGATCACCATCACCCGCACCTATATGTCCCCTGCCAAACTAAATCATCAAAATCCGTGCCACCTTAATGTGAGCGAGACCCGGGTAATCGCGTTGTGCGGTGATGGCCGCATGTTGCGGATTTTGGAAGCCCAGTGGGACGGGCAGCTACATAATGAAGTCATGCTTGCAGCGCGTCTTGGCGCGGGCTTGCACCCTATCGGCTAATCGAATAATCATGAACGATCATTCCCCATTATCAACAGAGACAGATGTGGTGCATGCCCAGTTTTACAACAAGCACCGTATTGAAGCGCTGGGAGACGGTATTTTTGCGGTCGCGATGACGCTGCTGGTAATTGAACTGAAGTTGCCCGAGCACGGCAGCATTAGCAATAATATTGATTTGATCAATGCTGTCGTTCACCTCATCCCTAAATTTATTGCCTGGTTAATCAGCTTCTTTGTACTGGCACTGTTCTGGCTGGGGCATCACCGGCTGTTCCATTACGTGCGTCATGTTGATGGCAAATTACTGGCGTATAGTTTGCTGCAATTAGGCTTTGTCAGCCTTATGCCGTTTTCTTCAGCGCTATCCGGCGAACATACGCTGCTGCTTTTTTCGCAAATTTTTTACTCCATCAACATGGTCGGTTTAGCCATCACCGCGCTGATGATTGGCCGCTATGTTTACCGTCATCCTGAATTAACGTTGCTACCGCTGCCCGGCATGGTTTATGAGGGCATTCGCACCATTGGGCTCGGTGATCATCAGCATAGTAGCGATTGTGATTGCCCCTTATATTGCCAATGCAGGCAATATTGCGTTCATGCTGACGATGCCCATAGGCATGGTGGTGCGGCGTACGGAAGCACGCGAAACCAAACTTGCCTTGGCAGCTTCGTCTATCAATTCTGCTAACTGATTTTACCCATTCTCTCATCACTATCTACCCACTCCGATCCACTCTACCTAACCAATCGGCCCTATCCGCATGAAAAAAATTCTGATTCTTGGCGTCAATGGCTTCATTGGCCACCATCTTTCCAAGCGCATTCTGGAGACTACCGATTGGGAAGTGTTCGGCATGGACATGAACCGCGAACGGGTTCAGCCATTTATGAGCCATCCGCGTTTTCATTTTTTTGAAGGCGATATCACCATCAACAAAGAGTGGATTGAATACCATATTCGTAAATGCGATGTGGTGCTGCCGCTGGTCGCAATTGCCACCCCATCCACTTATGTGCAAGATCCGCTGCGGGTTTTTGAGCTGGATTTCGAAGCCAATCTGCCGTTTATTCGTTCCTGCGTGAAATACAAAAAGCGCGTGATTTTCCCTTCAACCTCCGAAGTTTATGGCATGTGCAGCGATGCCGAATTCGACCCGCATGAATCCAATCTGGTGCTGGGTCCGATCGAAAAACAACGCTGGATTTATTCCTGCTCGAAACAATTAATGGATCGCGTGATCTATGCCTATGGCTCGCGTGGCGAGCTGGATTTCACGCTGTTCCGTCCGTTTAACTGGATTGGCGCAGGGCTTGATTCCATACACACGCCGAAAGAAGGATCATCGCGGGTGATTACCCAATTCTTTGGCCATATCGTGCGCGGTGAGCCAATCAAGCTGGTGGACGGCGGAGCGCAAAAACGCGCATTTACGTATGTCGATGACGGCATTGCGGCGCTGACCAAAATCATCGCCAATGAAAACGGTATTGCAAGCGGCCAAATTTATAACATCGGCAACCCGAAAAATAATTACTCCGTGCGCGAGCTGGCGCACATGATGCTGGATTTAGCCAAACAGTATCCGGAATATGCCGAGACCGCCGCAAAGGTCAAACTGATCGAAACAACCTCGGGCGAATATTACGGCAAGGGTTATCAGGATGTGCAAAATCGCGTACCCAAAATTGACAACACCATGAAAGATTTAAATTGGTCACCGCAAGTCAATATGGCCGACGCACTCAAAGGCATCTTTGATCACTATCGTAAAGAGCTGGAAGTAGCCCGCCATCTGAACGACGATTAAACCCATTAACGTTAACGACCTCATTGAAAGCACGATAACCATGTTTGGCATTCACGATCTGCCCTTATTTATCATTGCGGGCTTGTTACTCAATATCACGCCAGGCCACGATATGGTGTTCTCTTGCAGCCGTTCGGCGTCTCAAGGCTTGCGTGGCGGTATGGCTGCGATGAGTGGCATCTATGCCGGTTGCATCGTACATACCATCGCTGCTGCATTAGGGCTGTCAGCAATTTTACTGACATCTGCTGAAGCGTTTTTTGTCGTCAAGATGATCGGTGCCGCGTATCTCGTTTATGTCGGTATTAGTATGTTGAGGGAACGTGCATGTGCCTCTCCATACCTTAACAGCTCAATGCCGGTAGTTTCTGCAAAACGTATTTTTTGGCAGGGCTTCCTCACCAATGTTTTGAATCCTAAGGTGGCACTCTTTTATCTCGCGTTCCTGCCGCAATTCATTTCGGTTGAAAGCACTGAGAAAGCGACCGCATTTTTGGTGCTGGGCACTATTTTTATTTTGAACAGCACACTAATCACATTGCCACTGGTTTGGGTTGTGGCAAAAACCAGCACGAATTTTAATTTCAGCAAAATAGCCGCTGGCCGCTTGGTGAGTTGGATGAATCGCACCTGCGGTGCATTGTTTGTGATCGTCGGCATTAAACTTGTTCTCACTGAAAGGCCCTTGTGACCGCCCCTGCAGCCGCTGCCGACACGGTTATGGTTGGCGTCGTGATGGGTTCGCATTCCGATTGGGATGTAATGCAACATGCCGCAAAAGTGCTGAAAGATTTTGGCGTCGTCTTTGAGCACAAAGTGATCTCGGCGCACCGCACCCCCGACGCCATGTTTGATTACGCCGTTACCGCCAGATCACGCGGCTTGCAATGCATCATCGCGGGCGCAGGTGGCGCAGCCCATTTGCCTGGCATGCTCGCCAGCAAAACCACCATTCCAGTGCTCGGTGTGCCTGTGCCTTCAAAGCATCTGGCTGGACAGGATTCACTCTATTCGATTGTGCAAATGCCCAAGGGCATTCCGGTTGCAACCTTCGCGATTGGCGAAGCCGGTGCCGCCAATGCCGCCCTGTTTGCCGTGAGCTTGCTGGCCAACAGCGATACCGATCTGGCCGAAAAATTAAAACAATATCGCGAGAGCATGAAGGAACAAGTCGCCGCAATGCAGCTGCCAGAAATTTTATGACCCTACTTTGCGCTTAATTTACTACCCTACATGATCCTTCCCAACGCAACCCTAGGTTTAATTGGCGGCGGCCAGCTTGGTCGCATGTTTACGATAGCTGCACGCACGATGGATTATGGCGTTACCGTGTTGGACCCTGATCCGCTCTCGCCCGCCGCCGAATTCGCGACTGCTCATCTCGATACCGACTACACCGATCCGGCCTCGATCGAAATGCTGAGTGCCAGCTGTGCCGCGGTCACCACCGAATTTGAAAACGCCCCTGCCCAAGTCTTGACCGCTCTGGCCGCGCGTACCGTAGTGCGACCCAGTGGTAGCGCGGTGGCGGTAGCGCAGGATCGGCAGGCAGAGAAAAATTTCTTCAAATCAAATGGCTTTCCGGTTGGCCCGTTCGCCATCATCAATAGTGCTGCCGATATTGATATCGCGTTGAATGAGGTCAGGCTTCCCGCAGTACTCAAGACCGCCCGCTTCGGCTATGACGGTAAAGGCCAGGCGCGCATCAACAGTCGCGATGAATTGAACACCACCCTGACTGCCTGGAAATTTGCCCCCAGCATTATCGAAGAATTCATTTCGCTAAAACTGGAAATCTCGGTGATCCTGGCCCGCGCTGCCAGCGGCGATATAGCGGTCTTTCCGGTCGCAGAAAATGAGCATGTTAACGGTATTCTCGACATCACGATTGCACCCGCCCGCATCGCTGAAGCACTGGCAACAGAAGCAATAACGCTTGCCCAAAAGCTGGCGACAGCCTTGAGCTATGTGGGCATTCTGGCGGTTGAGTTTTTCATCACCGCCGATGATCAATTACTCATCAATGAAATGGCGCCGCGTCCGCACAATAGCGGCCACTACACTATTGACGCCTGCCGCACCTCTCAGTTTGAGCAGCAGGTGCGGGTGCTATGCGATCTGCCGCTGGGTGATGCATCACAACACACGCCGGCGGTGATGCTTAATTTACTGGGCGATAGCTGGCGCGGAGCAGATAAAAAAACACCCCCCGATTGGCAAGCCGTGCTGCAGCATCCCGGTGCGCATTTACACCTCTATGGCAAGCGTGAAGCCCGTCATGGCCGCAAAATGGGTCATGTAACCGTTTGCGACCCCGATTTAAGACAGGCTCTCGCTATCGCGTTACAGATACGTCAGACGCTGAGGGCGCAGAGTTAGCAGCGCTAATACCCGAACCGGATTTCTGACGAAAATATAAATCCAAACAGGCCGCTCAGCACATCCAACCCAGGTAGTCGATTTTAAAAACCGTTTAATCTGAGGATGATGCGGATAACCATTGTTTTTATACCCTGCATTTTTAGGAGCCACGCCATGAATAAGATCCTAACCACAAATCATTCCTCTACTGCATCGCTACGTCCCCATCGTGTTCCTGCCCTGCTGGTGGTCCCGTTGATCGCTGCTATCAGCGCATTTTCGCTGCCTGCTCAAGCTTGGGACTGGAGCTGGGGTAAAACCGTCTCGGGCTCTGGCAATATCAAAATCGAGACCCGCAACATCAGCGATTTCAGGGCTATTTCGCTCAGTCTGCCGGCTACCGTTGAATTACGCCAAGGCACAACCGAGGGCCTCACCATTGAAACTGACGATAATCTGCTGCCGCTGATTGAAACGGTGGTCGAGTCGGGCTCGTTGAAACTGCGGGCGGTAGATAAAGGCACTAACTTCAAAACCAAGACGCTCAAGCTCGTGATCAGCCTGAAAAATATTGATGCCCTTTCAGTCGCAGGCTCCGGTGATTTTTTAGCGGATAGTTTGAAAACCACCAGTCTCAAAGCGAACATTGCGGGATCAGGTGATATCCGGATCAAAGCATTAACCACCGACTTTCTTAAAATCAGCATTGCCGGTTCAGGTGATTTAACCGCAGGCGGTAAAGCCACCGTGATGGAAGCATCCATTGCCGGATCGGGCAATATCAAAACCGATAAGCTCGAAACCAAAAATGTAAAAATCAGCGTCGCAGGATCAGGTGACGCCGTGGTGTGGGCAACCGAAACACTCAAGCTGAGCGTCGCAGGTTCAGGTGATGTTAAATATTATGGTGATGCTCAGGTTACTAAATCCGTCGCCGGTTCAGGCAACGTGACGCGGCTGGGTGCGACGCCATAAGTGCTAAGTACTTGGCCAGGCCCACTGCAGCCATGCAATCAACCCAACTCAAACCGGTCGCGTCCGCCGTGTTTAGCACGATACAGCGCATCGTCAGCGCGCTTGGTCAGCTTGTCCAGATCATCGGCCAGCTCTGCCGTGGTGGCCCCCACGCTGAAGGTGATGCGGCGATCCGCCGGCAATCCTTCAACCACGATTTTCTGTACCGTGGCGCGCAGGCGCGCAAACACCAGCGGAATCTGCTCAACACCAGAGCCTGGCATGACCAGCATAAATTCTTCGCCGCCGTAGCGGCCCAGCCGGTCAACACTGCGTAGCTGCTGCGAACACGCAGAGGCAAACGCAGACAGTACGGCGTCACCGACCGCATGTCCACATTCATCGTTGATGGACTTGAAATGGTCAATGTCTACCAGCGCCATGCACAGGGTTTGATTGTCGTTGCGTACGGCGCGCAGTTGGGTTTGGATGAATTCAGTTATGCTGCGACGATTAGGCAGCGCGGTGAGATCATCGCGCATCGCCAAACTGGCAAAGCGGCGTTTTTGCTGGCCTTGACGGAATAAAAACCAGCTCAGCCCGCCCAGCAAGATGAGCAGCAGAATAACCGCCAGCACCAGCGCCAATCGCCGCGCCTCTGACTCCCGCTCATGCGCACGCAACAGCGCATTCTCAGCCTCTTTTTGGGTAACCTCAAAGCGCGTTTGCATTTCGGTTGCTTCTTTATCGCGCGACTCTTTAAAACTTCGCTGCTCAGAATCGCGCAGTAGCACTTGATGGCGATAGGCTTTCTCGTAATCGCCGAGCCGTGAATAGACTTCAGCGGCTGCGTTTAAATACGTGACCTCGATCCAGGAGGAATCAATACCGCTGCGAATCGCATTGGCGCGTGCCAGCGCGTCCAGACTGTCGCGACGGCGATCCAGAAAGGCAAACGCTTTGGCGCGGGCCCGCTGCACATTAAAAATCATCGTGATGTCGCCTGATTGCGTGAGCACCGGCAGCGCTTTGTCCTGGTACGAAAGCGCTTCACTCCATTGGCCGATCTCACCTGACAGCACCCCCAACCGGTAATCGCCGAACGCTTCCCCGACCGGATCGCCGAGCGCATTCAACAGCGCCATGCTTTTCTGGATATACAGCTTGGCTTTAGTAATATCTTTCAGCCGTTGATACACCACACCAATATTGAAATACACCGTTGACAGATCATGTCGCTGGTTTTTTTCGGCGTCCTGCTCGATTGATTGCTCGTGATAGCTCAGCGCCTTTAACAGATCATCGCGGCTCGCGTGATCATGCGCGTAGGCATTGCCAATCGCGGATAGCGTAGACCGAGCGGCCACCATATCACCCATCTCCGTATAGCGCTGATGCGCCTTGAACAGCATATCGAGCGATTCCATGTCACGCCCGAGCAGTCCGTAAATAAAGGCTTTCGAAACCATGACACCGGTGACAGCGCGATTCAGGCCGGCTTGTTCTGCCACCCGAATAGCTTCATCAAATACCGGCTGCGCATCGAGATACTTGCCTTCCGCAGCCAGCGCTGAGGCCTTGGCACTGAGGAATTCCGTCTCGGCCTGCGCATCCTTCAACTCGCGCGCCAGAGTGAGACCCAGCTCTGCCTGTTTGGCCAGGTTACGCGATTCTTCAAGTGCGCCGACTGCCATCACCATCAATCGCATAGCCTTCAGCTTGAGTATTTTATCGGCGGCTTTATTGCCCTGCGCCAGCCAAGCCTCACTTTCCTTCAGCGCCGCGCGAGGGTCATCCGCAATCATCCGCTCCAGCACCTGGGTTTCCCGGTCTTGGCTGGTTAAAGCGGCGTGACAGACGCCTGTGGTCAGCAACAAAAACACCGCGCCACTCACCAACATCAGCGCGCACCTTGGCAACGCCATACGCGTGTGTACTGACATCAGTGGAGTTAATATCATTACCATGACAAGCGTGGCCACGCTGAAGGCCAAGCGGCCTGCCCGATTGGGAAGCTTTGTAGAGTCAGTATTGCCACGAGAATGCCTAGGATGCCTTGAGTGCCATGAATCTATTGTGGTGAGCTTTAAAATTAAGCTAACTACTTATTATTTTAATTTGATAAAAAAATATTGTCTAATCAATAACCCATGATACGGCTTTGTCAGAATACTGAATGTGAACGGGGTCACATTTAGCCTGCGCTACGGTGGCTGACTTGATTGCCGAATTGAGCGATTTTTTGTGCGATTCCTTGTGCGCCATTTATACAGGCAAGCTTGATTGCGCTGTATAGCGCCCTAGTGGGCTGGGATGATTAGATATCCTTGGGCACATTCGGCAGCAATCCGCCGCCGGTCAAGAGCCCATACGCCATCCACACCACCACCACCCCATATACAACCCGTGGCACCCATAACGCGAGCTGTTCCAGAAAACTGTTGATCGCATCCGTCTCCATTTGTGTATGACGCATCAACATGGCGGGTAGCGTGCCGCTATTTTCACCAGTTCGGGCGAATTCGATCACCCGTTCATCCCTGATATAGCCGATGCCGCGCAACGCATCAGACAAGGGCGCACCCTGCGCGATACGCTCACGAATTTTAGCTAACTGACGGCGCATATCGCTATCCTCCACCGTATCGAGCGCCGCAGGCAATGCATCGAGCATCGACACACCCGCTTCCAACATCAGCGCCAGGCTTTCAAAAAAATCCCGCAAATTGCGGCGCACAAATATCGGCCCATACAGCGGCATACTTTGATACGGGGATTTACCCGGTGCTTTTTTATCACCACCCAGCCAAAATCGAAAGCCCGCAATCGCCACCGCCACCAACAAAATGGGTTTTACGATATGCCAAAAGTAACCCACCACGCTGAGCGAGCCGCCCGCCAATGCCGGTAACGGCTGAATGCACAGGACCGCAATAAACATAAACGCTGGCAGCATCAGACGTGATTTCATCGTCGCCAACTGCATGGCGCGAGCCGCATAGTAATCCGCCAGACGCCGATACATATTCGCCGGACTGCCCGCCTGAAGCGCCGCCTGAATCAGCCGCGCATCTAGCTTGGTAAAGAGCCCGCTCTTCTCACCGGCCAAGGCAAATTCGACACCCTTCGCAAGCAGCACCCGCATCGCCGCCAGCCGCGCCTGCGCCGCCGCCGGCACGCCCAGCAACGCCATAGCGCGATCAAACGGCAGGCCCGATATCTCCATCTGCGCCAATTGGGCATAGAGATCAGCGCGGGTTCGGAATGGGAGGGGACTGCGCGCTTGGGGATAGCGGGACATTGAGATAGCGTTGGTTTATAGGATCATCGAAATGGCGGCTACTAAAGCAACTATGAACAACCCAATTCAATTGCTTGCAATTATGTTCGGTAATTCAAGTATTCAGAATTAAAAGACGCATCAATTACATGAAAAACTGAACAAATCAGCAGCCATTTTTAAGAGGCTTTCACACTTCATTTGCACTGACAACATGCTTAAAACCCACATGAAGTGCATCGAAATGAGCTTTACCGCACTGAATTTTTGTCCATTCTGACCCGCGCTTTGACAGACTTCACGCCCCATAAGGCACCCAAACATTTTTAATCTGCGTTGCCTCGCGCAACACATCCTCGGTCAACGGCAGCGCGCCTGAGGCGGGCAGCACCCAGGTGCGTTTCATGTTGTTGGC
>JAYWCO010000057.1:0-13357 GCA_043780475.1 Burkholderiales bacterium
CGACGCTGAGGCTGCCATCGTGGTGCTGTTCGTTCATATGTGCGTCCATATCGTCCGCTTCCTGATTGAATGTTTGTTGTTAGAGGAAGCAGATTAGCAAAGTGTTGGCGCCGCCCCACCCGCGTTGCGATGAGGTGCAGAAAGCGGGGGGCAGAATACCGCTATCGGCGTGACCCACGCCTGATGCGCGACGGGCTGTAGTGGTTCGGCCTTAAGTGTTTGGGGGACAGGGGACGGAGAACGCAGCGCGCACAACATGGCGAAATAAAAAACGAAACTCTAGCAAGGGTGAGGCTCGTGGCGCATTTATGTCTCGAAAAGCCGGCCAATGAAAGTGTTTGCTATGCCTCAGTGGTGTAGTCCAAAAACTTCTCTGGCGAAACACGTAGTGCCGCGCCAGTCGGACAGGCGCGCACGCAGGCTGCACCGCCTTTTTGACCTTTGCACATATCGCATTTGACGGCTTTTTTGGCGAGCGATTTATCATCAATTTTTTCGCTGCGCCCCGGCTCATCACCCAGGCCAAACAACAGCCACGAAACCAGCGTCGGTTTGTTTTTTTGCGGCGCTATCGGAGCTAATTGAATCACCCCGTAAGGACAGTTTTTTTCGCAATTGCCGCAGCCAATACAGGTGTCCTGAATATAGACCTCGCCATTGGGCGAGCGGTGAATGGCGTCCGGCGGGCAATCCTTCATGCAGTGCGGATGTTCGCAATGGCGGCATGATGTGGGCACATGAATTTGCGCGAACGTAGGCCCGGCCTCACGATTCAGACGCGAGGTGCCGTCATGGGTTTCCGCGCATGCTTTCTCACAGTTATCACAGCGAATACAAAGCGACTCATCAATCAACAGCACATCGGTCGCTTCGCCTAAACCCTGCTTGATGAGAAACGAAATAATATTGCCCGATTCAGTCGATGACTCCATCGCCTGATTGATGCGCATCCGATCCAGTAATTTACTGTCGATGCGGCCCCTGACGGTGGAGTGCGAAGCCATCACCTCAATGAAACGTTTCGATTCCAGCATGATCGCTTCAGTCGGCACCGCCGCACGGATCGTCGCTGAGCGGGGTTTATCGGACAGTAGTGCCATCTCGCCTACATAGTTGCCTGCCGCCACATAGGACAGCACCACATCGCTGCCGCTGATCATGCGCGATACCGTCACCGAGCCGCGACGAATCAGATACAGCCCGTCGGCCTGATCGCCTTCATTGAATAGTGCTTCGCTCGCATTGTAGGATTTGATCACGGCGGTACCGACTAAATAATCCACCTCTTCCTCGCGCATAGTCGGCGATAAATATTGGCGTACCGCGCGCTTCATCATCACTGTATCCAGGGTGCGCCTGACGGATTCAACCGAGGCCAATAATTTGAGCATTGAGCGGCGCGGCGTTTCGATCAGCAGTGTGCGCTTTTGCGCCTTGATGGTGGCGGTTCGGCGGCGGCCTGAAATCAATCCCATCTCGCCGAAAAATTCGCCCACGCCCAATTGGAACGCGAGCATATTGCCCTCGGTCGTGGGGGTTTCCACCACCACGCCGCCTTCCACAATGGCGTAAAACGAATTTGAATAATCGTTGCGCGCAAATACCACCTCACCTTCGGCAGGGCGGGTTATTTCACTATCCAGCAAAAACTCGCGTAGCTGCAATGCTGTCAAGCCGGATAGCAGCGGCACATTGTGCGCAATATGCGCGACCGCAGCGGCGATGGTGGTGATCTTTACGTCTTTGAATTTGGCGCGCAAGATGGGTTCGTCCGCGGGCTCGACTTCGTTACCTAAAATATATTCAACCGCCTCATAGCCCTGATTCATCGCCTGCTTGATGAGCGGGTAGCCGCCCAGCGCGCCAATAATATAAATGCCTGGCACATTCGATTCATAGTGCGCCGACAGAGCCGGTACCGCGCCGGGGTCGTCAGACGGAAACTTGATACCGAAGCTCTCGACCAGCTTGCGCGGCGGGGTCGCGCCGAGCCGCGCAATCACGCGATGGCAGCCAATGTTTTGTACGCCGCTGGGTGTCTTGGCGATAAATGTGGCGGGGAGGGTTGCGTTGAAAATGCGGCTGGCTGAAGCGTCGAGAGCGGCCAGCTTAGTTAGTTCAACACGTTCCGCTTTGGTGCCGAAGCGGCAATCAATTTTGCCGTCTTTGATGGCGGCCAATACAGCGGCGAGATTGCCGTCTTTGCAGCGCGTGAATTCATCGTTGCGGTTAATCATGATCACGCGATTTTGGGCGGCGAGCGCTAGCGCATTTTCAATCGCGGCGTCCCCTGCGCCTACTACCAAAATAGTTTCATCCTCGAATTCAGCCGGATCGTCCAATTGATATTGAACCATCGGTAAATCTTCGCCCGGCGCACCTAGCTTGCGTAAATTACCCTGCAAGCCGATCGCCAATATGATGTGGGCGGCACCGAGGGCTTTTTGATCGGCGAGTGTAATGGTAAAGTCACCCTTGGCGCCGGTGATGCTGATGACCTGTGCGTGATGGCGAATATTGACGTTATGTTTTGTTAGTTCCTGATCCCACTTACCCAAAATATTTTCGCGGGTGCCTGCGGCAAAACTCATGGGGCTGCGCAACGGCAGGATGGCGGGCTCGGCCATCACATGCTTGCCTTTCTGGTATTTGTAGATCGTGTCGGCCGCATGGCTTTCGCTTTCGAGCAGCACATGCGATACCGCTAACTCGGCCGCATGCGCCGCTGCCGACAGCCCGGCGGGCCCGGCGCCAATAATGGCAATATCAAAACGCTCAGACGCAGCAGGCATCACAGCTTGGGTGGATGGTTCAGGCATAACAGACCTCTCGTTCGGCAGCATGCTTCATATGACTAAGGTGAAGATGCGGGTAAAGATGCAGATGAAGATGCGGGTGCGGATGCTGGTGCAAGAGTCGCGCGCAGCTCGCGTAATCGCGCCATAAACTCGGCGGGCTGGTATCGCTCATCATTGGCAAGGGCATCGTTTAATTTGCGCAAGCTGCGGTTAAAGCCAGCGACATTGCGAATACCCGACTGCTTATTTAAAAAACTGCCAACACTCGAAATCGCCATGCTGGCCTGCTCAGCCGCGGCGTAATCGGTATAGTAGCCCGCAATGCCATCGTCCACTATACGCAGTGCGGCGCTGCGAATGGTGGCGGCGTTGAGTGATTTATGGCTAATCACCGCGACTAAATCATTCGCCATTTTTTTTAGTGCCAGCGCCTCGATATTAGCGTCGCCGTCACCGGCAATGGCGCGATGCAGTTTACGAATTTGCGCGGCGATGGCTTCACCTTGCACAGGCTCAATGGCGAACGCGACCGCGCGCAGCATCAATAAATTTCCGTCATTTAATCGCACCAGTCCTGGCGCGATGCTGGCACCAAAAGCGTTCCTGGGTTTCCAGCGGCTTTCGCTCATGGGGTGATGGCAGGCATGGCAATCAAACAAGATCAATTCAGGGAACAAGCCATCGCGCCCGCGTTTTTCATCGAGCAAAATATCCATGGCTTCCACGACCACCAGCGCCTGACCAATCGCCCAGGTTTTAACCTCGTCCCAGACCTGCTTACGCTCGGCGTAGTCTTTATCCACCACAAAATGCTTGGGCGCAATTTCGCTAAAGGTGTCCAGCTCAAAACTCATGCGGGGATGGCCTGCCGCAATCATGCGATGGGTGACTAGCTTGTCCTTGTTACCGAAGTGGCAACTCAAACACAGCTTGGCGCGCGGGGCCGCGTCTGAGCTAGGGTAGAGACCGTGAGCCAAATTTTGTGCATGGCTGGCATCAGGCTCAACATGCGTGACGAGCCATGTTTCGGCGGGGCCATGGCAGGCTTCGCACGTGACGCCATCGGCTATTTTGAAACGCTCGCCGCGTCGATCCAAGGGCACATTGTGCGCATGACAATCGAGACAAATGTTTGCCTCATGTGCCGGTTGTTTCAGGCCCAGCTTTTTCACGATTTGCTGCGATTTTGCATTAAGCAGTTTGTTGTATGCCTTCGCGTGTTTGTCCGTGCGTGACCAGGTGATGTACTCGTTTTGCAGCACGTTCGACTCTTTCCAGGTTTTAATCGCGCCGTGGCAAAGGCTGGATGCGCAAGTCACCGTGCCCTGGGTTTCGTGTGGCGATTGGTACGGCAACGCGGGTGCGGTAGTCTCGGCAAATATCGCCGTGTTCAGCGTTAACGCGATGATGCTGAATACCCAACGGGAAATGAATAAAGGGGTCATTTTGTGACCTCAACTTTTCTTGACGGTATAAATTTTGCCCGTTCAATTTCATCCGTTACCTGCCACGGCTTGCCTTCGGGCGTGAGATAGAGTTTATGCATTTCACCCACATTAAACGGCCGCGAGCCGATGCGGCCAAACACCGCGATTTGCCCACCCGTCTCGTCCACACCCCGATCACGGTCGAGGCCTTTTGATAGCGCCAGCGCGGGTGAATCGGTGGTGCGTATGGCGATAAGCTGCGGCTTGGGTTCGGGCGAAAAACCGTAGAACTTCGGTTGCGAATAAGGCGAGGTTAATTGAATCACTTTTAGCCCATTGACGCCATCAGCAACATAGGCAAACAGCGAGGCATTGGTTGAGCCGACAATGACATCCTGCGCATCATTGATGGCGCCTGATGCCGTGAAACGCAGGTATTCACGCGGGGTTTCAGGGGCCTCAATATCAACAATGACCAAGCCATCACGACCCGCCGCCACATAAGCATAGGTGCGCGCTGCATAGACGCGCTTCGCATCAGCAAGCGGCACCAGTGCTACCGCGCGGGGCGCTTCGGGGGTGGTGACATCAATCACTTCCAGCCCCTTGGCGGTGGTGGCAAACAGATAGCGGAACTGCAGTGCCGAGGCGCGCATATCCGTCAGGGCCAGGGTTGCTGCAATCATTGGCTTGAGGGGGTCATTTAAATTCAGCACTACCAAACCGGCATCGGTGGCGATATAAGCATAGTAGCCGCCTAGTGTGATGTGCCGCGCACCGTTGAGAACCTGGTTGGCATTCCAGGTGATCGCGCGTTTTAAAAAATTATTGCGTGGCTCACCATCGGCGAAGGTGTCAACATTGACGACAATTAAACCTTCCACCGCATCCACTACAAACGCATAGTGATAAATCGGATGGAACGCCTGTTCCTGATTCGTCACCCGCATCAGCTCACCGGCATTGCGGGCTGGCGCAATTGGCTGGTTAGTGGGCAGCGCCATGCAGGTCGCGTTGGTGCTGGCGATATGCGCGTCCTGCCCCAGCGGTGAAAATGGTGCGCTGATAATACGCTGCGACACACCTTTGTTGGCGATATTCGCCACATCGTAAACGCGAAAGCCACCCGCACCCTCCGCGACAAAAAGATATTCGCCCCGCAGGGTCAAACAACGCGCCTCGCCGTGGGTGCTGTGCGAGTGCGCTTCGGGTAGTTGTCGCTTACGTTTCTGATGATTGGTAAACCAGTCCGGATAGGCGTACTGGTGAAGATAGCTGCCGATCACAGCTTGCGGCTCATCCCACTCCGTCACCTTCACCGCTTCCACATGTTTGCTTGATCCCACCCAGGCGTTGTAGCCGACGAAATTGACGAAGTTAGTACCCTGCAATAGCAGCTGCGCCATGATTGCGTTGTTATCGTTCGCGCGGCTGACATGGCAGTCAGAGCAGGTCTTGGTTTCGGTGGTGCGTTCGGTATGCGGATAATGCGGTGCAAATGCCTGCGATGAAAACCCCGCTGCTGAAATAGGGGCCTGCTGGATATAAATTTTTTCGCGATTCGCGTTAGTGGAAGAAAGTATCAGCGCTGAGCTGGAGCGCACCGGGGTAATGCGCGAGCCTTTTACTTCACCGTGGATACCCAGCTGAAACATATCGTCGCGCGCGACCTGCGGGTTATAGGTCGCGTAATTGCGGGTCTCGCCACCTTCGAAATGCAGGCGTTCAGTTTTGGCATTGGCCTGAATCGGCAAGTGACAACCCGCACATGAAGTCGTCCATGAAAGATGGCAGGTGTAGCAAGTCATTTTTTCGTTGGCATGCGCCATGGTCGGTGCTTTTCCGTCATTCGCCGGATTATTGGTATCCATGCCGGGCCCCCAATTGCCATCGCGCCCCGATGCGCCTGCATGCATCAGCTTGGCGCGTGCGGCTTTCTCGTTGTACTTGGGATGGCCGACCGTGACACTATCCTTCACCAGGCTCATTTCCCACTCCCTATCAGGGTCGAGTGCGGCACGCTGAAAGAGCTTGCCTTCGCGCCATTCAAATCGCGCTCGGCCATCCTGAGTGCGCAGCAATTTCAAATCACGCCCACCCGGTTGCGCCGCCGGGCCGGAGGTAAACAGTGTGGGGTATTGATCAGCCGTGCCATGACAATCCGCGCAATCTATTTCGATAGCGGCTGCCACTTCGCCGTAAATATGGCCATTGCCGTGCCCGTCCTGAGAGAAGTGGCAGTCAACACAGTGCATCCCCCGTTCCAGATGAATCGAGGTGAGGTGTACGGCCTTATTAAATTTCTGCGGGTCGGTATCGGCGACTGGTTGGTTAGCTTTATCCAGCAGTGTGCCCTTACGGTCACGCTTGAAGATTTTGCGGAAGTTCCAGCCGTGCCCGTGATAGTCCGCGAATTGGGTGTCTTTCAAGGTCGGATTAAGTGAGGACACATTTTTGGAAAACTCCTTATCCCCCCACAGCCCGCGGGTCGCCGCTTCTTCCGGGTTGCGGTTCAAAATTTCGCGCGCTTCCCGGGCGGTTGGATACTTTTGTTGTTTCGGCCACATGCTGGGCGCATCGGATTCGTAGTCCCACATGGTGGTGCCGTAAAACGAATTGACGAATACATTTGGCTGATGCATATGGCAAACCATGCACTGCGATGAGGGAATCGCGCGCGTGAACTCATGCTTTAAGGGGTGGCCCGTTTGATCTTTGGGAATCGTCAGGTCGTTGCTTTGGGTGCTGCCATCGTGACCAAATTTTGCATAAGGCCCGCTGTGCTTGGGATCGCGATCATTGGCGTAAATGGTGTGGCAGGCGGTGCAACCGGAAGAACGATAATCACCGGGCTGCTCATTGGTGCCCAGGAACCAGAGGTGCGGATCGTTCAAACGTGTCTTGGTAAGGTTAAGCAGCGGTACCGCGATGCGGCTGCCGGTGCCGGGCCCGCGATTGGATTGCTTGGTATCCGGACGCCCTGGCTCATCCATTTTTTGCAGTGCGCCGGTGTTATTGGGCAGCCCGATATCGGGAAACTGCGAATTAATGACGCGCCCGCCGCGCTCGAACACGCGGAACACATCGGCGGGCGGCACCGTCTCCCACGCAGGCAGTGGGGCGAGCGATGGCAAGATGCCCATTTGCGTCATCTGGGCGCTAACTGGCGTCGGATTTTTGATGGTCGCGGGTTGGCCGGTGGCGGTGTACGCTTCGCCCAGAATATAGCGCTTGTAGGGCAGGATGCCATTGTTGTACGAGGCGCCACCCCACAACATGGCGCTTGATGACATCAGGCTTCTTTCAACTGCTTGCACCGTCTCCAAATGGCACGCGCCGCATGCATCTCGCGCGACGCGCAGATCACCCGGATTCATGAAGCGTACAAACTCCTTTGCTTCTTTATTGATGAGTGTGTAAGTGCGTTCGGGGTTAGCGCTGGAGGGATAATTCCACGCCTTGTCGAATTTTGGCCGCACATGCGCGCGGGCCATGGCGCTGCCGTAGGCGCTGTTGTTGTCACCGCTGTTATCGCTGCTGCTGTGATGGCTTGGGTCGTAGCTGGTGCTGTTGGGCTTTAATACTGTTGAATTACCGCCGTGGCAATCTGTGCAGCCCAGTATCACGGCAGGATTGGCGTGCATGGTGTGGCGGTCGGTGCTGGTGTGGCAGGTCACGCAGCCAAAAGATTTCTGATTCGCGTCCATCACTGATTGGCGCGCGGGGGCGGCCGGTGAGGCTGGTGTTGAAGCATCAACCGGGTTTGCGAAAAGCAACGCAAGTAAAATTGAGACCAATATCGAAAGAGGCCATAACCTTGCCACCAGGCGGCGGCTGTTAGCTGGCATGGTTTTAAGTTGGTCTATCTTCTGCGCTTGCATTGTTTGCATAGGGGATTATCAATACGTCAACAATAAATTGGCCAGCAATGAATACTGCGGCCCGCGCTTGTTTTCGTCGTACAACTGTTTCAGTCCGCGTCCTGGCAGCAACGCCGCAGCCGAGGCGTTGAACACAATATTTTGCGTCATGAAGGGGCGGATCTGGATGCCCGCTGATATATCCACGCCTAAATCTTTCGACGTAATGGGCTGATTGCGCAGCACGCTGAGGGATGAAGTGTTGATGAAATCGAGTTTTGAAATATTTACCAGTACGCGAATATGTGGTGTTAGATCGGCATCGGCACCCAAACCTAGCAAGCGCAAGCCGGGATTCACAAAATTTGATTGGCCCTGATCTTTGGATGAACGCAGCGAGGGCAACAGCCCATTGCGTCCCGATAGGGCGACACCGCCGCCGCCGATCAGTGGTACCGCCTGACGAATAAAGAAGCTGGTGTCCGCGCCTGCAAATTGCGGATTTTCAAGAATGGCATCGAAGCCGGTAGCCTTGTTGTCGAACGGGTTTTTATCGCCGCTGGCAACGAGTGCGTTACCGCGAATTCTGAGCCAGTCAAAATCCCGCGATAATTCGGCGGCGGCAAAACCGGCGCGAATCGTTTGCGGCTGTTGCGCCAGCGGATTGCGATCATCTCTGCCCAGCGCCAAGTAAAACGATGAGGTTAAATTCCACCGGCCAAAGTGACCATCACCGTTCAGCCCCAGATAAGTGACGCGATAGTTATGCGGCCGCACGTCCCCCAGTACGGCGGGACGCACCAGGAAACCATTGTTATCGTAGTAGTCATGCGCGGCTTCATGGTTGATGTTGTGAATAATCGTCGCTTGGGTGGTGTGACCTTGCACTGGAAAATCCTGACGGTACAGATTGGCCACAAATAAATCATCGCGGCGCAGGCGCTGATTTATATCGTTCAGACCGCTGTTGGTATCTTTTTCTAAGCGACGAAAGTAGGCAAGGTTGTATTGCCACTGGTTGTTATCGCGGGAGCCAAACAGCCTGACGCCAATCGGTACATCCTGAAACAGAAAGCCGCGAAAGTCTGATTGAAACGGCTGAATGCCCACGCGAATCGAGTCGAAATCAAATTGATCCGATACATTGCGCAAGTGCACATCGCCGAATAATTCCTGGATACCAATATGGCTGTCCGTGCGCGTCTTGCCTGCCTGCGGATTAACGCTAATGCCGCGTATTTCCTCAAGTCTTGCATGGTTAATTTGAATCGCTGGCACAAAGCGAAACTCAATATCCGGCGGCTTGAAAGTGGTGTCGCCTTTGATCACGCTCGCCGACAAAATCACCGTCTCGACCAACAGCGTTTGAGTGGAACGACCAAACACATCGTTATTGCCGGGCCGGGCCGTGGACTGCGCACCGACCGGGGTGGGCAAGCGGCGGCTTTCGATGAGCGAATCTGAAATGGCGGAGAGTGCCAGGAACCAGTCAGCGCCCCAGTTCGCGAACGGCGCAAAGGGCTTATCCCCTTTCCAGACGTTATGGTTGTAGGGATCAAACCAGAGTGTAATCGGTCCCAGACTTTCCATAATGCGCCAGCGATCCGGCACCGAAACCGATGTGCGGGTTTCAAGTGGTGAAGGCGGCGACACCTGTTGGGGGTCAATCGGTGGCAATGCGTATTTCAGTGGTTTACCCTGCGGGCGCTCACGTTCCACTGTTTCCGGCGTTTCGCTAGCGGTTGGTGTGTTCGATTTTTTTATATTAGATTGTGCGGAGTCTGTTTGCTGTGCGCCGCAAACCAGACAGGTCACGGTCAGCAGAAGGAATGGCAATAGCAAATTGATGGTGCGTCGCGGGTCCACGTCACAGCCCCGCGCAAACATTTTGTTCGGCCGAGTCGTTGAATGGCGCCTGCGGGCATTGCACATAGCGCAATCTGCTTCCTAATCCGCTCGGTTGCAGCGTATCGGCACGCATGGGTGGCGGTGCATTCTGAATGCCGTTGCCCAATACTTTGCCCGCGTTGGCCAAGCCGAGGAAAGCAATCATATCGTCCTGATCAACCCCGTCACCGGATACGCCAATTGCACCGACCAATATATTGCCGCGATAAATGGGCATCGAGCCGGGGAAAATCTGAATGCCGTTCTTCGCGCGCGCGAGCCCGGTGCAACCGACTGCCGCAGACCCTCCAGCGCCCGCGATGATGGCGTTGTAGGCGAGATCCAGCTGCAGGCCCAGGTGGAACGGGCTCCAGTTCGAATAAGGTGTTGAGAGCGGCCCCGCTGGTGTGCCGCTAATGCCATCCGGAAAGAACGGTCGCGAAATATTGCCAACGGCGCGATTGGAAAACGCAATGCCATTGCTCAGCATGGCGGGATCGTTGAAAAATGTTTTGGTTGCCGCGATGTATTGCGGAAAAGTGCGAAACAAGGCAACCGCGCTACCGCCTGCACCGATATATTGGGCTGGCGGCAAAGCGGCGATATCAGCGGCTGTAGACGGGTGTGAAAACAGCAGCGCAGTGCGCGCTTTTTGCACCGCAACATCCGTACCAAAAACCGGCGCGTCCGGGGTGCGTGCCAGCGCCAATATCTCACCGTTGGTATCCACCACCGTGATGGTGACTTGTGCCTGTGAACCTGATGATAAGGGTCGGCGGATTTGCGCGCGTGCCCGATTGGTGACTTTGAGCGCCTCGATCATGATCGTAGTCGCATCGGTCGCGGTCATCAAACTGTCCGTGCTGACACGTGGTGCGTAGCGATTGGCATTGGCGGCATCGACCAGAATAAACGCATTTTGTGATGTGAACGCCCCTGAGGCCGCATCGGCGCGAAAGCCGGACTGCGCATTGCCAAACGAGGTGCCTGCTTTAATGATGCCATCAAAAAAACCAGCGACTGCGATCACACTGCCCGCCAGGTTGCTGAAGGCAGGCGCTTGTGAAGGATTTGAGAGCAGCGCTTCGCTATCCACAAAACGCAGAGTCCGACCATCTGCGGTAATACGATTGGCGCGAATATCATCTGGTGCGGCAAAGCCTGCCATCGCCGCTACCGCGATCAATTCATCGACATCCTGATCAATATCGGAAATGTCAGCATCTAGACCATAAATGCCGTCTGCGATCACGCCCACGCCGCCCACCAATCGATTATTTTTATACAGCGGCACGCCGCCCGGATCAGCCGCCAAGCCAAGCGGAGAGCGCTTGGGCCCCACCATCCCATGACTATCACGACGCATTAAATCCGAGCATGAAAGTTGTGAAAACTGCACCCCGTAGAGGGGGCCGGAGGGCTGGTTGAGTTCGCGCGGATTAAAATTCTGCTGCACGATTTGGCTGGCAGTGCGGGTTGAAAACGCGTTGCCGTTGGACGATAAATAGGCACCGGTGATGGCCTTGGTGATGGCCGCGAAGGAATCCGGCAGGATGTCGATATTTTCGAGGCCTCCGGCTACGCCTCGATTGCTGGTGATACGAAAGGTGGACGCAGCACTCGTCATCCGAAACACGCCGAGCACATTGCCGACACGGTCAGTCACAGCAATCGTTGCCGGGGCGTGACGCGCAGTGGCCTCAGTAGCGGCCTGTGCGATAATGCGCTCGACATCACTGGCGGTTAAAAAATCGACGGCGAGGGATGGCGGGGTGCAATTGCCGACGCAAATTCCAATGCCCCCGCCACTACCCCCGCCGCCACTACACGCAGAAATAATCAGGATGGCAACGGTAGAGGTTGCCGATAGCCAGCGCTTCATGGGCGCAACACCGAGCCAGCGGTATGGTTGCCGCCAACCTGTTGGGTTGCCGCCATTTGTTTGGGATCGTATGGCAACCCTCCCGGCAGCGGTATCGGCGTGCCACTTTTGGGCCCGCCCACATGAAAGCCGTGGCAGGTCTCGCAGGTGCCCGGCGCTTTATCGACAGCCGTCGCATTCCCGCCATGACATTCGCGGCAATTTTTAATATCGGGAATTGCAATATCTCCGCTGACTTTGGATTTTGCTACCTGGTGACATGAGCCGCATTCATGGGTGTTATGTTTGCTGTGCGGGAAACGCGATTTGGGCAACCAGTGCTGGGTAATGGCGACCGGTGCAATCTTCCAGGATGGGTGATCGATATTATTTTCAATATTGCTGATCTTGCTGATTTCGTGACACGTAAAACAAACCCGATCTTCCATCAATTCGCGGCCCGCTTTTTCGGCCTTTTGCGTAGCCCAGGTCAGGGCAGATTGACGCTGTGTGAGTGCCAGCCGCTCGCCCGGACGGCGCACGCCGTCTTGCACCACCACATCAATCGGGGTATCGGCTAACGCGGCCTGTGAGTAGAACTCATTCAGCGTCGCCATCACTTCGGCCACATTACCGTGTGGCACTTGGCGATGGCTTGCTTTGGGTTCGAATTCCAGTGAATGGCAATCCTGGCAATGCTGTTTCATCGTGGTTGGTTTGAAACGGATGCCGTCTTCATCCGGCACATGGCAATTCTTGCAGTCCATGGTCACTTTGCCGCTGGGGCCGCGCAGGCCCCTTTTGTCCAGATGAATATCATGCGGAAATTTGAGGTTGGATGTCTCGACGAGCTGATTATTTTGTGTGATCCGCACCACCGCATCTTTGCCCGTTTTGCCGGGCACTAGCAGCGATAGTTTGAAATTGGGATGGTCATGGCTGAAATCGGCCACATTGGGCAGGTTGGTCTCAGGGTGGCGGGTTTTTAAATCAGCATGACATTGGGTGCAAAGCGGTGAATCCTGCCGAATTAGACCCAGCGGTCCTTTGTGATCGCGATGACACGATGCGCAGCGCGCTGCATCGGTGGATTGTATAAAAACCGATTCATGCATTGCTTTAGCCGCCGGGGTATTCAACGCAAAATGCCAGCCGATTGATTTGTGGCAGCTCTCACATTGCGCATTTTGGGTTTGCACAAAGGGCGTGGCGTGGCATTGCGCGCAATCGCGGCCAAAGCTGTGGTGCGCTGAGGCCAGCGGGCCGGGATTCCAGGAGGCATCGGGTGGAATATTGCGTTTGGCGTTGGCTTCGCGTTCATGGCTGTTGAGCGCATTCATCACCGGCCACAACAAAAAAATCAATAAGACGGTCCATGCCCCAATCCACGACAGGGCGCGCTTGGAAAGCCAGGTTCCCGACAGCCCGGTACGCAGATTGGCGCGCACATCGGCTAGATCATCCTGGAGTGGCTCCATCAGCTCAACCGATAATGCCAGGTCGGCGCTGGATGGCGTTGGCAAC
>JAYWCO010000058.1:0-2185 GCA_043780475.1 Burkholderiales bacterium
TGGGTAATCTCGCATCGATTCAATTCTGGCATCTCAACACCTCTATGGTTAACGTCATATTAAGGTGTTGCACTTAAAACTTGAAAGCACCATCGCCACTGTTTGCGATAGCCAATGTCACTCGCGCTGCAACGTCGACCCCAAGGCTTTCCCCCTGCCGCACGCTGCTGTAGATAGCGAATGGGCAACCTAACAAATCAAAATCAGCCGACCTTAACCGGCATGCGCGAGGCAATTTTTTCGGCCAGGGTTTCTTTGTGATAGGGCTTGATGATGACGCCGTCGTAATCGCGATTATCCTGATGCACGGCGGCGCTTGCGGTGGTGCTATCGGCCAGCAGTAGTGGAATTTGTCGGCCAGTGCCGAAATGAGAACGTAATTGTGCGGCTACGGATTGGGCGGCATCAAAGCCGGGGGTGTCGGGATCAACCACTACCACATCAAAAATATCCTGCAGCAATGCGGCAAATGCTTCTTCGGCGGTTTCGACCACGACTGCACGGTAGTCTTTTTTGCGCAATGCTTTGGTGGCGACTGCGGTATGTTCGCGGTTGGCGTCAATCAGCAGCACGGTGCCGGCTTTCGCTTCGCGCAGTGAATGCCGGGTGATCAGGGTTTGGGTTTTTTCGGCATCCTCTTCGGTGCCCATCACAGCAGCGATGGCGTCATTGAGTTGATCAGGGCTGACGGGGTGGCGTAAATACGCGCTGATACCGTTTTCGCGGCATTGAATCGCATCGCCGGGTTTGCCGCCTTTGGCCAGCATCATCACGGCGGTTTGTTTTAATTTGGTCTGATGCTTGATGCGAAAGGCGAGCACAAAGCCATCCTGCACCGGCATTTGATTGGCCGTAATTACCAACGGAATCGCGGTTTCTTCATCCACCATGCGGGCCAATAATTGCAATGCCATGGCGGCATCATCGGCTTCGCGAACATGCATGCGCCAGCTCCGCGCCAACTCGGCCAGCTGCTTGCGCTCTTCCAGATCGTTACTCACCACCAGAACGGGCAAGCCGGTTAACGTCACAAAGGTGGGGCGTGTGCGCGCTTCTTTAACCTGGCGGAATGAAAACGCGGCGGTGAATTGGTAGCCGATGGATTCTTTGCGTTCACGAATCTCGATCTTGCCGCCGGCTTTATTGTTATCTTTATTATCTTCGTTGTTATCTTTGTTGTTGTTCCCTACGATGGCGCGAATAATCTGGCGCGCCATGGCCAGTTGCATCGTGCCGGTTGGCGTCAAGCCCTTGCTGCGAACCTCTCCTTTGGGCTGAATATGCTCTACGCTAAAACTTAAATGGATTACATCGTCGGCCACATATTCAGGCGCAATCGTCAGGGCAAGCTCGGCGTTTCGGTCACTGCCATGCAGGCCGCATTCCATCAAATTCCGTATCGCCAGGGTCAGGCGTGCGCCATCGCCGATCAGGTGTTCCGGCACATCCTGCTCAATGCGCAGCTTGAGATGAATGCCGCGCTCACTCGCGGTCGGCACCAGGCGTTCCAGCAGCGAAGCGATACTCTCGCGCAAATGAAATTCGCTTGATTCCAGAATAATTTCACTTGATTCCAAACGCGTGAAATCGATTAGACCGGCGATAGCGCAGAATGCCGATTGTGCCGACGCCTCAACACGCTTGAAGTGCTCCAGCAATTGTCCCGGCAGCTCCAGTTGTTCGGCGCGATTAATAGCGCTGCTGGCGCCTTCAACCGTGGTAGCCAGTTCACGCGCAACTTTTTCAATCAGCTGTACCTGCACCGCGGTGGTGGCTGAAACAGTTTTGCCGTCGCTGTTCTCTTTTTTAACGCTGGGACGAAACAAATGCATGCGGCCGGCAATGCCGCCTTCAACCGCGACGGGGCGCGTTTGTTGCGCAATCGCGATGCCCGATTGGAGTGGAAATTGCAGCTCGTCAGCGTCAATCGAATCCATCGGAAAATAAATCGGCCCGATGCGTTTTTCAGTGACCTTTGAGGCCTCTTCAAACAGCGCTGCAGCCGTCATGCCGACCAGTGATTGTGGCGCTGATTTGATCTCGAATAAATTACAAAACGCGTCGTTTACCATTTCGACTAAGCCGTCGTGGCTTTCGATCACGCAAGCATCCGATATATGTTCCACCAAATCCAGCAGGTGGGTGCCCTGCACATTGGCCGCAGCCTCATTGGCTTTTTCGGTGC
>JAYWCO010000059.1:0-1558 GCA_043780475.1 Burkholderiales bacterium
AAATATGGTTGGAATAGGTCTCAATAATATGGCGCAGGCGGAAGGCGTCGAGATAATCATCCGCTCCCTCTTTGAGAGAAAGTGTGATGTGCGTACCGCGCGCGGTTTTATCTGCAACGGAGGTGACACGGAATTCGCCGCTGCCATCCGATTGCCATTGCCACGCTTCGTTGGAACCGGCGCGGCTGGAAATTACGCTCACGTCTTTGGCCACCATGAACGCCGAATAAAACCCAACACCGAATTGGCCGATAAGCGATGTATCTTTCTTATTGTCGCCGGAAAGTCGGGCGAGAAATTCCTGCGTGCCGGATTTGGCGATGGTGCCTAAGTTATTAATCAGTTCCTCGCGGCCCATGCCGATGCCGGAATCGGCGATGGTGAGGGTGCGGGCGTTTTTATCCAGCGTGATGGAAATTGCTAAATCCGCACCATCTGCTAATAATTCCGAGTTCGTTAGCGCCTCATAGCGTAGCTTGTCGCAGGCGTCCGACGCATTGGAAATCAGCTCACGCAGGAAAATATCCTTATTCGTATAGAGCGAATGGATCATCAATTGCAGGACTTTGCCGATTTCGGCATTGAATTTAAGAGATTCTTCGCTTTTTTGCGTCATATATGGTAACCTTCTGTTATAACTGATTGCTAGTTGATATGGGGATGATGAGCATAATGTCAAGTAAGCGAGTGCTGTATTACGCAGTGGGTGGCTTCCTGTTTGCAGCAAATACGGCGTTTGCACAGCAAGCCACGACTTCGGCGGTTCCCGCTGTTCCGGTGGCAGCGCCAATAGAAGGGAAAAATGAAATTGCCTATCGCGCGGCGCTGGGGCGTGGGGCAGATATCGTGTTGCTGCTCAGCAAAGGGGCGAATCCGAATGCCGTTAATGCGGAAGGCGTGCCGATTCTTTTGCTTGCCAGCGGACGTAAAGACCCCGAGGCGGTGAATGCAGTGCAGGCGCTGCTGGAGGGCGGTGCGAATGTAAATACCAAGGATAAAACGGGGCAAACAGCGTTATATTATGCCGCCCGCTCTGGCAAGGCGGAGGTGGTGGATTATCTGCTCAAAAATAAAATCGATTATTATTCGCTGGATAAAAATGGTGATATTGCGCGAACCATCGCCTTCCGTGCCGGTCATACAGACATCGTGACCTTGATGGATGATTATGTGAAAGGCCAGACGTTGCAGTTGCAGACGACCTATCAGCAATCCGAGAAAATGCTCAAAGACCAGATGGAACGGGAAGTGCGCGAAGCGGCAAAAAATGCGGCAGAAGCAAAAAAACGGCAGGCGCTTGAAGAAGCTAGGCAGCGTGCCGAGCGCGTGCAGAAACGCAAGGAATATGAGGAAAATCTTTTGAAGCTCGACGATAAAGTCTATAATATTTCGTATAATGCCTGTGCTTTCCAATATTGGTCGTTTGCACAGGCTGCTAACCAGACCACCGTGCTTTCTGATGAAGCAATGGACGAAACCATTGAAAATCACCGCCAGGCAGTGCGTGAGGTCGCCTTTGAAGTGATGAAAATGTTTGATGTCGGGCAGGGTTATGTGA
>JAYWCO010000060.1:0-2155 GCA_043780475.1 Burkholderiales bacterium
TTTTTCCCCGGCGCCAAAATCGGCGTACTCGGCACTAACGGTTCCGGCAAATCGACCTTGCTGCGCATTATGGCGGGCCTCGATAAGGATATCGAAGGCGAAGCCACACCGATGCCGAATTTAAAAATCGGTTTCCTTGAGCAAGAGCCCAAGCTCAACGCCGAGCACACCGTGCGCCAATCAGTTGAAGAAGGTGTAGGCGGTATTTTGCAGGCTAAATCACGCCTCGAACAGGTCTATGCCGAATATGCCGAACCGGATGCAGATTTTGATAAACTCGCCGCCGAGCAGGCTGATCTGGAAGCCATTATTGGCGCCTCCGATGGTGACAATCTCGAAGTGCAAATGGAAATCGCCGCGGATGCGCTGCGGATTCCGCCGTGGGAAGCCATTATTGGTAATTTATCGGGTGGTGAAAAACGCCGCGTCGCACTGTGCCGATTGCTACTGTCGAAACCTGACATGCTGCTGCTTGACGAGCCGACCAACCATCTGGATGCGGAGAGCGTCGATTGGCTGGAGCAATTCCTGCAATCGTTCCCCGGCACCGTGGTCGGTGTGACCCATGATCGCTATTTTTTGGACAATGCAGCCGAATGGATTCTGGAGCTGGATCGCGGCTCGGGCATCCCGTGGAAAGGTAATTACAGCTCATGGCTGGATCAGAAAAAAGATCGGCTGGCGCAGGAAGAATCGGGCGAATCGTTGCGCCAAAAAGCGCTGAAAAAAGAGCTGGAATGGGTACGCCAGAATCCAAAAGGACGCATGGCCAAATCGAAGGCACGCATGACCCGTTTTGAGGAACTGTCCAGCTTTGAATATCAGACCCGCAATGAAACCCAGGAAATATTTATCCCGGTCGGTGAGCGTCTTGGAAACGAGGTTATCGAGTTCTCCAATGTGTCAAAAGCCTATGGTGATCGCCTGCTGATTGATAATTTGAGCTTTAAAGTTCCCCCCGGCGCGATTGTCGGCATCATCGGCCCCAACGGTGCAGGCAAATCAACCTTGTTCCGCATGCTGACGGGGCAGGAGACGCCAGACAGCGGCGAAATTAAAATCGGCCCGACGGTTAATTTAGCGTTCGTCGATCAATCACGCGATTCACTCGATGATGACAAAACCGTATGGCAAGCGGTTTCCGGCGGCGCCGACATCATGCAGGTAGGCCGCTTCGAAATGCAATCACGCGCTTATCTGGGCCGCTTCAATTTCAAGGGCGGCGATCAACAAAAACTGGTGGGCAAACTTTCCGGCGGTGAACGTGGCCGCCTGCATATGGCCAAGACCTTGCTCAAGGGCGGCAACGTATTATTGCTGGATGAACCGTCCAACGATCTGGATGTAGAAACCCTGCGCTCGCTGGAAGATGCGTTGATGGAATTTGCCGGGTCCATCATGGTGGTTTCGCATGATCGCTGGTTCCTGGATCGTATTGCCACGCATATTCTGGCCTGCGAAGGTGATTCGCAATGGGTGTTTTACGACGGTAATTACAATGAATATGAATTCGACAAGCGTCGTCGTCTGGGTGAAGAAGCCGCACGGCCCAAGCGGATTCGGTATCGTGCATTGAAGTAGATTGCGGCGCACCAAAAATACAAATGCAAATAAGTAAACCCTAGCACTGGCGAGGCTCCTGGAGCATAAATTGCTCAAACGCCGCGCCAGTGAAAGGGTTCTATTTTGTGTGTTGAGCGCGGGCCAGCTTAAAAAAGTGGCAGGTTTTGGGCTGGGATGCTTGAGGAATTTCAGCTGCCTTAACTGCTACAACCACCACCACCGCATCCGCTAGCGCCCGCGCCGCAGCTCGCGCTACTACTACCGCCTGCATCAGCACAGCCGCTGCTATCCAGCGTCGGGGCGCAATGGTTTGAGTGGCTTGAGTCAGAGTGGCTGCCAAGGCTGGCATCGAAACTGCCGGCATCGCCACTTGAACGATTGCTGGCCATTCTGTCCTTTCGTTTTTGCGCCAGCTTGGCAACCGCATCGGCGTCATATTGATGTCCTCCTTCAATCGCCAGTGAGCGATCCAGAGCGAACAATAATGGTACGCCCGCGATCATCGTAGCGCCCGCCATATTGGCCGATGGGGTGTGGAGCTGGTGCAGTGTGTTTGAGAGCGGCAGATTCAGGCCGCCTTTCATTTCTGAAT
>JAYWCO010000061.1:0-10417 GCA_043780475.1 Burkholderiales bacterium
ACCGGCAGCACGGTGCTGATGGTGACCCATGATGTGGATGAGGCAGTGCTGTTGTCTGATCGGATTGTAATGATGACCAATGGCCCCTCCGCCGCTATCGGACAGATTGTGAATGTGGATTTGGAAAGACCACGCGATCGTCTGAGGCTGGTGGCCCATCCAAAGTACATCGATTGTCGGCGCCAGGTATTAGAGTTTTTGTATCAGAAACAATTGCGGCCGGCAGCTTAAAGTTCACCCGCGATGACACGCTTCATGACCCCTGAAACTAAATCCACCTGCCCTTATTGCGGTGTGGGATGCGGCGTTATCATTGAAAGTAGCGATGGCAAAATCACTGGGGTGCGAGGCGATGTCGATCACCCGGCTAACTTTGGCAAGCTCTGTAGCAAAGGCTCAACCCTGCAACTGACATTAAGCCCTGCCGCACGCGCGCTGTATCCGGAACTTCGCACCGAGCGCAGCCACGCTCGTGAGCGCGTTACCTGGGATGCAGCACTTGATACAGCCGCCGAAAAATTTGCTGCCTGCATTCGCGAACACGGCCCCGATAGCGTGGCGTTTTACATTTCGGGGCAACTGCTCACCGAGGATTATTACGTCTTTAACAAACTCGCCAAGGGCCTGATTGGCACCAATAACGTCGATACCAATTCGCGGCTTTGCATGTCCTCGGCGGTAGCGGGTTATAAAACCACGCTGGGCGCCGATGCGCCGCCTTGCGCCTATGAAGACATCGACTATGCCGATTGTATTTTTATTGTCGGCTCCAACACGGCTTATGCGCATCCCATATTGTTTCGCCGTATTGAAGCTGCGCGGCTAAAAAATCCGCATCTGAAATTGATCGTCGCTGATCCGCGCCGCACTGAAACCGCGTCCGAGGCGGATCTATTTTTGCAGATAAAGCCCGGCAGTGATGTCACGCTGTTCAACGCTATGCTGCGGGTAATGTTGGACGATGGCCTGCTGGACTATCACTATATTCGCGAACATACCGACGATTTTGATGCACTGGCTCTCACCTTGCAGAATTACGCACCGGCAGCGGTGGCCGAGACAGTCGGTGTACCGGCAGCCGACATCATCGAAGCAGCACGCCTGTTTGCGAAGTCCTCAGCCACCTTGTCACTTTATTGCCAGGGGCTTAATCAATCTTCACACGGTACTGATAAAAACGCTGCACTGATCAATCTGCATCTTGCTACCGGCCACATCGGCAAACCCGGCGCAGGGCCGTTTTCTCTCACCGGCCAGCCAAACGCAATGGGCGGCCGCGAAGTCGGCGGCATGGCTAATTTATTATCGGCACACCGTGACCTCGCCAATGCCGAGCATCGCGACGAAGTGGCCAAGCTGTGGGGAATCGACAGCGTGCCCGCCACGCCGGGGAAAACCGCCGTCGCGTTATTCGATGCGCTGCACGACGGCAGTATAAAATGTGTGTGGATAGCCTGCACTAACCCCGCGCAATCCATGCCGAATCAGACGCTGATTCGTAAAGCGCTATCGCGTGCCGAGTTTGTGGTGCTGCAGGAGTGCTATCGCGATACAGAGACCGCACCCTATGCTGACCTGCTATTGCCCGCCACTACCTGGAGCGAAAAAGACGGTACCGTTACCAATTCAGAACGCCGCATTTCCCGACAATGCGCAGCCATCGTGGCCCCAGGTGAGGCTCGGCATGACTGGCAAATTGCGGTGGACTTTGCGCACGCGCTTGCCAGTAAGCTTGTCCTCACCAATAGCCTGCAATTATTCCCCTACCGCTGCGCGGAAGATATTTTTAATGAACATCGCGAAACCACGCGCGGCCGCGATCTCGATATCAGCGGACTGACCTACCAGATTCTGGAAGCCCGTGGCCCGCAGCAATGGCCATTTGCAGCAGGCGCCAGCACCGGGAAAACAAGATTGTATGAAGACGGCATTTACCCCACTGCCAATGGCCGCGCACGTTTCGCCAACACCGTGCAGCATCCCGCTGCCGAATCCGGATTACAAAAATTCCCGTTAATCCTTAATACCGGTCGGCTGCGTGATCAGTGGCATGCCATGTCACGTACCGGTCGCGCTGCGCAACTTTATGCGCATGCGCCAGAGCCGGTGATTACCATGAATCCGGTCGATATGGCCGCACGACATTTGTGTCATGGTGATTTAGGCCACATCACCGGGGTGCGCGGCTTCATGGTGTTAGCAGTCGAAGCATCAGCCGATATCGCAGTAGGCAACGCGTTCCTGCCGATGCATTGGGGCAGCCGTTTTGTCAAAGGCGGCGGCATCAACCTGCTCACCACAAGCGCGGTCGATGCCACCTCGCATCAGCCCGAGCTTAAATATGCGGCTATTGAAGTCACGCCTGCTGTGTTGCCATGGCGTATGATCGCGATGGCTTATGTGAAGGAGTCACAGGTTGATAATACGCTCGAACAATTGGCAAAGCACTTTGACGCATTCGATTACGCCACCTGTGGCTTGGCGGGGCGCGATCAACCAATCGTGGTATTTCGCGCTGCCTCAGCCATAAAAATATCGGCCGACAAAATTGCCGCGATTGATGCACTGCTGAATATTGATGCTTCTGCCTTGTCGTTTATGGATGAAGCATCCGGCGTGTATCGGGCTGTCAAGATAATCAATAACAAACTTGCGGCCATGCGTTTGGTCGGCGGCTTGACAAGTGATGAGGCTGATGCACTTTTAAGCCGCGAATGGCTAGGGGAATGGCTGGAAACCCTCACGGATATTGCCTCTTCAGGCTATCGATTAGTAGCGGGCAGCGCCTGTGCACCTATCGCCACCGCCCAGCGTGGCCGCATTGTCTGCGGCTGCCATAACGTTGCCGAGAATGAAATCGCTGCCTGTTTTGCGGCTGGCGACACGCTGCTGGTCGCACAGAAAAAATTAAAATGCGGGACGGGTTGCGGCTCTTGTATGCCGGAGCTTAAGAAGATTGAACGCATCAAGCGCATCGAACGAATGGAGCAGGCCGCAGTTGAAATTGAAGCATTCAAACCCGAGTTGGCGGCGGCATGAACAGCACGGGCAAAGTTTACTTGATCGGCGCAGGTCCCGGCGATGCTGAATTGCTGACGGTCAAAGCGGTGAAAGCGCTCAGGCGATGCGAGGTATTACTGGTGGATGACCTGGTGTCTGCCGATGTACTGGCCTATGCTAATCCTGAAGCTCGGGTTATTCATGTCGGCAAACGTGGCGGTTGTAAATCGACCCCGCAACGCTTTATTGAACGCATGATGATTCGCTTCGCCCGCGCTGGCGCCATCGTGGGCCGGGTAAAAGGTGGCGATCCGTTTGTGTTCGGGCGCGGCGGTGAGGAAATGCTGGCATTGCGCGCAGCCGGTGTGGCCATTGACATCATCCCCGGCATCACCGCCGGGTGTGCGGTACCGGCCATGCTGCAAATCCCGGTCACGCATCGTGAATATTCGCGTGGTGTGACCTTCATCACTGGCCACACCAAGACTGGCTCGGCCATTAATTATTCAGCGCTGGTACAAAGTGGAACCACGCTGGTGATTTATATGGGCGTAACCCATCTGGCTGAAATTACCCGTGGCCTGATCGCAGCGGGCATGGCCAGCGCCACACCTGCCTGTGCCATTCGTCATGGCACTCGTCATGATCAAACTGACATCATTTCAACCTTGGCGGCGCTGGCGCAAGATGTCGTCATCGCCGGTATCACCAGTCCGGCCATTGTTATTATTGGCGAGGTTGTGGCGTTGGCAAATACGGCAAACGCGGCAAAGGTAGTAAACGCCGGTTTGCCTTTATTGCAGCGTGCCGAGGCCGCATGAGACAAAAACTCGTCGTCATCGGTAACGGCATGGCGGGTGTAAAAGCCCTTGAGCATCTGCTCACCATCGCGCCAGAATTGTATGACATCACCGTCTACGGCGCAGAGCTGCATCCCAACTACAATCGTATTCTTTTGTCGCCGCTGCTATCAGGCGAAATGACATTAGATGAGATCGTAATCAATGATCGTGCATGGTATGCGCAGCACGGTATTACGCTTCATCTCGGCAAAAAAATCATTGCTATTAACCGAAAAAAACGCATCGTCTCCGCCGACGATGGCACCGAGTCTGCCTATGATCGGCTGCTGCTGGCGACCGGCTCCAACCCGATCAAGCTGCCTATACCTGGCGCTGATTTAGCGGGCGTAGTGACTTACCGAGATGTCAGCGATACCCACGCCATGATTGATGCTGCTGCCCGGTATGAACATGCCGTGGTCATCGGTGGCGGCTTGCTTGGGCTGGAAGCGGCCAACGGCTTAGCCGTGCGCGGCATGCAAGTGACCGTGGTACATGTGATGCCGTGGTTGATGGAGCGTCAACTAGATCAAGCCGCTGCTGAAACACTTCAGCGCGCATTGGAAGCGCGCGGCATTACTTTTAAACTCGCCGCTTCAACCGCTGAAATTATCGGCAGTAAGGGTCAGGCTTCTGCGATCACTTTTAAAAACGGTGAACGCATCAACACCAATCTGGTGGTGATGGCGGTGGGCATTCGCCCGAATATCTGGCTGGCGGAAAGCTGCGGCCTCTACATCAATCGCGGCATTGTGGTCGATGACACCTTGCAAACCTACGACCCGCGCATTTATGCCGTGGGCGAATGCGTGGCGCATCGCGGCATGAGCTATGGGCTGGTCGCGCCGCTCTATGAGATGGCAAAAGTTTGCGCTACTCACCTGGCTGAAGTCGGCAGCCATCGCTATCTGGGTTCGGTGCCGTCAACGCGTTTAAAAGTGACTGGTGTCGAGGTATTTTCAGCTGGCAATTTTACCGGCACGGCGAGCAGCGAAGCGCTGGTACTCAAAGACCCACGCAACGGAATTTATCGAAAGTTGGTGATTGAAAACGACCAACTGATCGGCAGCGTGCTGGTAGGTGACACCAGCGCAGCATCGCAATATGTTGATCTCATTGCAAGCAAACAAAATATCGCGGTCATCAGGCGCGAACTGATGTTTTTACCCTAGACATTTAATGAGTACGCCATGAGTGCAATGGACGATTTTTCAGAAGAGCAAAAGAAATACCTCGAAGGTTTTTTTGCGGGACAAAGCATTGCTCGTGCTGCGAAGCCCGCAATGGGTACAGCAACAGTCCCAAACATCAACCCTGCGCCGACCGGCCCAGAGCGAATTCATTTTGAAGCGCGTGCCCGGACTATTGCCGCTGGTGGCAAGCTGGTCGCCGAAGAAGAAGTCAAAGCTAAAAACGATCCGTTCGATATGTGGAACGACATCAACATTGCGGCGAGCGAAAAGCGCTTTCCCAAAGGCACCGATAGCTTTTTGTGGAAGTATCACGGCATGTTTTATGTCGCCCCGGCGCAAAATAGTTTCATGTGCCGCATGCGCATTCCGGGGGGCCAATTGGCAGCGCATCAGCTACGCGCGGTCGCCGCACTCGCCGAAAAGTATGCTGGTGGCTATGCTCACATCACCACGCGCGCGAACCTGCAGATTCGCGATATTGCCCCTGAAAACCCGCCGCATATTTTGACTGGTTTAGCCGATGCCGGACTCACCTCGCGCGGCGCGGGCGCCGACAATATTCGCAACATTACGGGCTCACCGACCGCCGGTATTGACGTACAGGAGTTGATCGACACCCAGCCGCTGTGTCATGAAATGCACCACTACATTCTGAATCACCGCGAACTGTTTGGACTACCCCGTAAATTCAATATTGCGTTTGACGGTGGCGGCAAAGTGTCCTGCGTAGACGATACCAACGATATTGGTTTTTACGCCGTCAAAGTGGGCGAAGGAAAATCCGTGCCTGCCGGCATTTACTATCGGCTGCGTTTGGGTGGCATTACCGGCCACAAGGATTTTGCGCAGGACCAGGGCGTGTTGCTACGGCCCGATGAATGCATCAAGGTAGCCGATGCCATCTTGAAGGTTTTTATTGCGCATGGTGATCGCACTGATCGAAAAAGAGCGCGCATGAAATATGTGCTTGATAAGCTGGGGCACAACGGCTATATGCAAAAGGTCGAGTCGGTGTTGGCAAACGCGGTAACAAGTGCGGTGGGCAGCGGTGCAGCGCTGCCAGCACCGCCAGCACCACAACTAAGACGGCTGCACATTACAGAATGTGAGCCGCGCCCGATGGTTGCTAAGCACGGCCATGTGGGATTTCATGCGCAGCAGCAGGCGGATTTATTTTATGTCGGCGTGGTGTTGCCGGTGGGTAAAGTCACGGTGGCACAGATGCGTGGTATTGCTACTATTGCCGAAAAGTTTGGCTCCGGCTCAATCCGTTTAACGGTATGGCAAAACCTGATTATTGCTGACCTTCATCGCGACCATATCGACGCGGTCAAGGCGGGGATCGAGGCACTGGGCCTGGCGTGGCAAGCCACTTCGATTCGCGCTGGCTTGATTGCCTGCACTGGTAACCGGGGCTGCAAATTTTCGGCAGCGGATACCAAGACCCATGCGCTACAGATCGCGGACTATGTTGAGCCACGCATCACCCTTGATCAGCCGATCAATATTCATCTCACCGGCTGCCATCATTCCTGTGCGCAACACTATATTGGCGATATTGGTTTGATTGCGGCCAAGGTGGATGTGCAAGGCACCGAGGATCAGGTTGAGGGCTATCACGTGCTGGTCGGTGGCGGCTATGGTGACGAGCAGGCATTGGCGCGCGAGGTGTTCCAGAATATTGCGGCCGATGCGGTGGGCCCGCTGGTTGAACGCATGCTGTCGGTCTACATGGCAAGGCGACATGACGCGGGCGAAACCTTTCATGCGTTCACCCAACGGCATGCGGCTGATGATTTACAAAAAACGTTTTCATCATGTTAAATATGCTGCCTGAAACAGCCCCCTTTTCGCTTGAGCAACGCGCATGGCTGAACGGTTTGATCGCCGGCATGATGAGTCTGGACGTGGCTGGAGCACAGACGCCGACTTTGACCACGATGCCAACCACGGCACCCGTTGCCGCAGCAGAAGCTGAAGACACACCATGGCATGATCCGGCGATTGAATTGGATGCCCGCATGCAGCTTGCCGCAGCCAAGCCGGTGCGCCTGCAACTGATGGCCGCGATGGGTCAACTGGACTGTGGACAATGCGGCTATTTATGCGTCAGCTATGCAGCAGCGATTGCATCGGGTGCTGAAAAGGATGTTGGCAAATGCGTACCGGGCGGCAAGCCGACAATGAAAATCATCAAGAAACTGCTGGCCGAAAACCCTGTCAATTTAAATATTGAAACTCAAGCATTGGCTGGGCTTTCAGAGAAAAATGCCGTTATGACGCCCGCCAATACCGGGCCTACGTCTAAAATTCCTACCCGTGATCACCCCGCAAAACTGAAATGTTTACGCGGCGATTTTCTCAATGCGCCTGACGCGGACAAGGACACGCGCGGCGTGGTGCTGTCTCTTGGTAGCACTGGCCTTAGCTATGAAGTCGGCGATTCACTGGGTATCTGGCCGACCAATAATCCGGATGAGGTTGAGCTTATTTTGTCGATTCTGCGCGCCAAAGGCAGCAAGGCCATTACGCTTGACGGCGCGTTATTGACCGCGCGTGAGGTCCTCACCCATAAAGTCAATTTGCGCGAAGTCACCCGTGAGTTATTTACGCTGATGGCCGAGCATGCCGAGCTGGATTTTGAAGTACAACGCTTGACCCTGCTGGCTGAAGATGACGACCGCGCTGAGGGCTACGGCATCCATGATGTGTTTGATACGCTCGTCAAATTCCGCTCGGCTCGCCCGCCAGTCGGGCAGTTTGTGCAAACGCTCGCACGCCTGCAACCACGCCTGTATTCCATTGCATCATCAATGAAGGCGTACCCGGCAGAGGTGCATTTAACGGTTGGCGTGGTGCGCTATGATTTGAATGGCCGTCGCTATCAGGGCCTGGGCTCGGGCTTCTTTGCGGATCATTTGCGCGAGGGCCGTCCGGTCAATGCGTTCGTGCAAAAATCGCATGGTTTTCGCTTGCCAGTTGACGCCAGCAAGCCCGTCATCATGGTCGGCCCCGGCACCGGTATCGCGCCATTCCGCGCATTTTTGCAAGAGCGGGCCGCGCTTAATAGCGGCGGAAAAAATTGGCTATTTTTCGGCGCACAGCATGCTGCTACCGATTTTTTATATGAAGCAGAATTAAAAAAATACGCGGATGAAGGCGTGCTCAGCAAACTATCACTCGCGTTCTCGCGCGATCAATCCGAGAAAATTTATGTACAACATCGCCTGCTCGAAAACGCTGCTGATATTTGGGCATGGCTTAACGATGGCGCCTATTTTTACGTCTGCGGCGACGCCAAGCGCATGGCCGCAGACGTCGATCACGCCCTAACCGAAATCGTCAAAGCCGAAGGCGGCATGACAGGTGATACCGCCAAAGCCTGGGTTAAAAAGCTGGCGCAGGATGGGCGCTATTTGCGGGATGTTTATTAGCGCTGCGGGCGCACGGCCTGTATTTAGGTAAATCGTGATTTGCGTTTAATGCGTGTTCCTTAATATTTCCGTGGGCTATTGCCGGCGGTATGATAAGCAGACCATGAACATTAAGCCCATTCGTACTAAACGTGATTACAGCCATGCGCTCAAATCTGTCGAAGCTTTGATGAGTGCCGAGACCGGAACGGCACACGGTGACATGCTCGATATACTGGTCACGCTGATCCAGGCTTATGAAGATAAAAACTTTCCGGTGCTGCCGCCGGTGACCACACAACCCACGCCCCACACCCCAAAAAACTGCTGATGTTGCCTGATCATTTTCCTGCGTTCTCTGCCAAGCCTGACTTAAAACTGCACCAGCGAGGGGCTATCTATATCGCTTTCTGGCTGGGGGTTGGCTTGCTTCTGGCGATTGCGCAACTGCAGATTTATGTTCGCAGTGGCAGTCAACATTTATGGGAGCCGTTCCTTTGGGAGCTGAGCAGCGTTGCGGCCATAGCGGCATTGATGCCGCTGATTTATCGCTGGGTCAGCTTTGCCGACACCAGCAACTGGAGCAAGCTGCAGGTCGGTGCGACCCATATGGCGATGGCGTGTGGATTTTCTATAGCGCATGTGAGCCTGATGTTCGGGATACGATTTCTGGTTTATTTTCTGATGGACATACGCTATCAAGCGGGCTCGCTATTTTCAATCATCAGCTACGAAGGGCCGAAAGATGTTGTGACTTACGCACTGCTCGCTGGCATTTGCTATGGCATGGTGCTGATGCAGCGCGAACAGCGTCGTCAACAGCGCGTTGCTGAAATGGAGGCTGAGCTGTTGCAGGCTCGCCTGGCCCGACTTCAAGATCAACTGCAACCCCATTTTTTATTTAACACGCTCAATCTGGTGTCCGGGCTGATGGCCGAGGATATTGAGCGTGCCGATGCGGTGCTGGTAAGCCTCGGTGATTTACTCCGCAGCACCCTGACGTTGTCCAGCCGAACCACCCACACGCTCAATGAAGAGTTGCATATCCTCGGGCCCTATCTGGACATTATGGCGGCCCGTTTTGGTCAACGTCTCACGGTCAAGATTGATTGTCACGAAGCGGCCCGGGCGTGCATGATGCCCTGCCTGTTACTGCTGCCGCTTATTGAAAACGCCGTGCACCACGGCGTCGAAAAAACCACCTCGTTAGCCCGCATCAATCTCTTAGGCCATCTTGATGGCGATGCCTTGCGATTAACCGTCAGCACGAATGTCGGCACGCTGGAGCGCGACGCACGCGACGGTGGTATCGGCCTCGCCAACACGCGTGCCCGCTTAAGCCAGATGTATGAAGGTTCTGCCACTCGCGCCACCATTGCGCTCATTCCCCTTCAACCACAAGGCGTTGAAGTCGTGATCAATTTACCGATCGTCAGCGTAAGTTAATGCGTGTATTGATCGCGGAGGATGAACCCGCCGCGCGCCGCAAGCTCGCGCGTTTGCTTGCCGCTGAGCCCGGCGTGGTGGTGGTTGCGGAAGCTGAAAACGGTGATCAGGCCCTGGCACTGGCTACTACCCTTCGGCCTGAGGTCAGCTTCCTCGATATTCAAATGCCGGGCCAGTCAGGCCTGCAAGTAGCGCAGCAGATTTCGGTGTTTTCGTTGACCGTATTCGTCACCGCTTTCAGCGAACATGCGACCAAAGCGTTTGACCTGAATGCGGTTGACTATTTACTCAAGCCATACACGCGCGACCGGTTGCGTGCGACGCTGGACCGCGCCCGCCAGAGGCTGATTGCAGACATGCCCGGCGAGCGGCAACAACGTTTGGCATTGGCACTTGCACTAATCAAGACTTCGCCCGCTCCGTCACCTGAGCTGCGCTTTTATGCGCTGCGCGAAAACGGTCAGACCAAACCTGTTCTGCTCGATTCAGTGCGATGGATTGAGGCTGAAGATAATTATTGCCG
>JAYWCO010000062.1:0-7444 GCA_043780475.1 Burkholderiales bacterium
GTTTGCATTTGTCTTTTTATTCATCAACATAGTTTTAGCGCAGCTTGAGCGTAGAAAGACCAAACAGCACCAGCATCATGGTGATGATCCAGAACCTGACAACGACCTGATTCTCTTTCCAGCCTTTTAATTCATAGTGGTGATGCAGCGGCGCCATGCGAAACACCCGCTTGCCGGTGAGCTTGAATGAGGCGACCTGAATCATCACCGACAGCGTTTCCACCACGAACACCCCGCCCATGATGATGAGCACAATTTCCTGGCGACAAATCACCGCGATCAAGCCGAGCGCCCCGCCGAGTGCGAGCGCGCCGACGTCGCCCATAAATACTTCTGCCGGGTAGGCGTTGAACCACAGAAAGGCGAGACCTGCACCCGCAATCGCGCCGCAGAAAATCGCCAGCTCACCCGCGCCCGCGATATGAGGCACACCGAGATAGGTGGCGAACACTTTATTACCGGCAACATAGGCAAAAATCGCCAGCGCGGAGGCCACCATCACGGTCGGCATAATCGCCAGGCCATCCAGGCCATCGGTTAAATTCACCGCGTTCGAGAACCCGACCACCACAAACCAGCCGAGGATAATAAAGCCCAGTGTGCCCAGCGGGATCGCGACGGTTTTAAAAAATGGCACAATCAAATCTGTCTGCTGTGGCAGATTAGTGCGGTAGGCAAGATAAGAAAGTGCCAGTGCCGCAATCACGGTTTGCCAGAAAAATTTGGTGCCTGCCGAAATGCCTTTCGGATTTTTATAAACCACCTTGCGATAGTCATCAATCCAGCCAATCGCGCCGAAGCCGATGGTGGTAACCAGACATGCCCACACATAACGGTTCTGCAAATCAGCCCACAGCAAGGTGGTGACGGCGACGGCCGCGAGAATCAACGCGCCGCCCATAGTCGGCGTACCCGCTTTAACCAGATGACTCTGTGGGCCGTCGTTGCGAATCGATTGGCCGATTTTCAGCGAGGTCAATTTGCGAATCATCCATGGCCCCATCACAAACGAAATCGTCAGCGCCGTCATCGCGGCCAGCACCGTGCGCAGGGTGATGTACGAAAACACATTGAAGGCGCGGATATTCATGTCCTTGGCCAACCATTCAAACAGTTGTAGCAACATTAGTGTGTGGCTCCAGGGTGGGATTGAAAATCGCCTACGAGTTTTTGCACCACGCGCTCCATCTTCATGAAGCGCGAGCCTTTAACCAACACCGTGACATCAGGGCCAAGCTCAGGCTGGATGGCTTTAACCAGATCATCAACTGTTTTAAAATGCCCGCCCGCTGTTATCGTGGGACTCGCAGCTATCACCGCGCCTGCTGCCATCACCGTGGCCGCCGTTAATTCCCCCAGCGCATAGAGCCCATCCAGATTGGCATGCTTCGCATAAGTGCCGATGTCGCGATGCATTTCAAGTGCTGCGCTACCCAGCTCGCCCATATCGCCCAGCACCAGCAGCCGCTTGCCAGGGCGCGCCCGCAGTACCTCAATAGCGGCACGAACCGAATCCGGATTGGCGTTATAAGTATCATCAATAATGGTGGCTTTTTGATGGCCCTGATAAGCGCGCAGTCGCCCTGCCACGCCTTCAAAATTTTCCAATCCATCGCGTATGGTGTTGAGCGGAATATTCAGCGCAATCGCACCCGACGCCGCCGCCAATGCATTGCGCTGGTTATGTTCGCCCACTACCTGCAGATGCACTGTTACGATCGCACCGGCATGGCGAATGGTCAGCGCCTCGGCGGAAAATTCACCCACCACATCATCCGCCGGCGCGATCCCAAAGCTAATCACGCGTTTATCGCTTACCGAAGCCAGGCCGCGCCAATACGTGCCAAAGCGGTCGTGCATATTGATGACCGCAATGCCGTGCGCGGGCAGGCCGGTAAAAATTTCCCCTTTCGCCTGCGCAATGGCATCGCGACTGCCCAGCTCGCCAATATGCGCCGTGCCGGCCTGAATGAGCAGCGCCACATCGGGCTCGGCCAGCCGCGTCAAATAGTCAATTTCCAGTAGATGGTTCATGCCCATCTCGAATACCGCCACCTGGTGTGCTGCGTTCAGCCGCAGCATCGTCAGCGGCAGCCCAATGTTGTTATTTAGATTGCCGTCGGTGGCCAATACTTTATCTGCGCTGCCGTAGTGCGCAAGCAAAATCGTGCGCAACATTTCCTTGACGGTGGTTTTGCCATTACTGCCGGTTAACGCCAGCATCGGAATCGCGAATTGAGCACGCCAAATTTTCGCCAGGCGACCCAGCGCCAGCAGGGTATCGGCGACCATAATTTGCGGAATGGGGGCGGCGGTTTTAGTTTCCTGTGAAACCAGCGCTGCCGCCGCGCCCTGCGCAATGGCTTGTTCCAGATAGCTGTGGCCATCAAAATTTTCGCCCTTGAGAGCCACGAATAATTCGCCCTTTGCAATGCTGCGGCTGTCGGTCGATACGCCAGTAAAACCGGTGTCGACGGCATCAGTATTGAGATGGATCGCATCTAATCTGGTCGCGGCCTCTGCTGCGGTCATCATGATGTTGGCACTCATGATTGCAAGCCCTTCCACTGTGCAAGTGCGGCTTGCGCCACTTCCACATCACTGAAGTGATGTTTGGTGTCGCCAATAATTTGATAGTCCTCGTGGCCTTTACCAGCGATCAACACAATGTCATTCGCATGCGCCGCGTTAAGCGCTTCATAAATAGCCAGCTTCCGATCCGGCACGATGCGATGCTGCACGCCCTTATGTGCAGCGCTGAGGCCCGGCTCAATATCAGCAATGATGCGCAGCGGATCTTCCGTGCGCGGGTTATCGGAGGTCACAAAATTCAGGTCAGCGTACGTTGCCGAGATCGCACCCATCAGTGGCCGTTTGCCGCGATCACGGTCACCGCCGCAGCCGAATACCGAAATCAGTCGGCCTTTATCCGGCACAATCGCCGCCAGTGTTGAGAGCGCTTTTTCCAGCGCGTCCGGGGTATGGGCGTAATCCACCACCACCAGCGGCTTGTTGCTATCGCCACGGTTGCGCACGGTCTGCATGCGGCCGGGCACCGGTTCTAATTCACTGACCATGCGCGCTGCGGCTTCCAGCTCAATGCCGCTCGCCAATAACGTGCCGATCACCGCCAGCAAATTCGAAATATTGAATGCACCCAGAATCGCGCTGTCGACTTGAGCCTCGTGCTTTCCCGGTTGGCCTGCGCCGTCCAGATAGCGCACGGTGAACGATAAGCCACTCGGCGATACCGATAAATCGGTACCGATTAAATGTGCATATTTGCTGCCGCCGTTGCAAGCGAAGCGGGTCACGGCTATACCTCGGGCAGCAACCTGTTCTGCCAATACGCGACCAAACGGGTCATCTACATTGATCACGGCGGTTTTTAATCCTTGCGCTGCAAACAGCTTGGCTTTGGCCGCACCGTACGCTTCCATCGTGCCGTGATAATCGAGATGATCACGCGTCAGGTTGGTGAACACCGCCACATCAAATTTTATCGCGGCGACCCGGCCCTGATCAAGACCATGGCTGGATACTTCCATCGCGCAGGCGACGGCACCGGTATTCACATATTCGCGCAGCAGCTGCTGCAGCAGCACCGCATCGGGCGTGGTGTTATCGGCAGTCACCAGCTCACTGATCAGGCCATTGCCGATGGTGCCCAGTACGGCGGATTTTTTCCCGGCCAGCGCCAGCGCGCGTGCAATCCACTGCGAGACCGAGGTTTTACCGTTGGTGCCAGTTACGCCGATCATCCACACGTCGCGAGATGGATTTTTATAAACATGACCTGCGATTAAACTTGCGTGAGTTTTAAGATTTTCAACCGCGAGGTGCGGGACTTGCCAATCAGGATTCCATGCGAAATCTGCCTCATGCAAAATCGCCGAGGCACCCCGCAAAATAGCATCACCAATAAACGCGCGACCATCCCGGGTGGCGCCCGGATAAGCCAGAAACACCGCGCCCTGCCTCGCTTCCCGGCTGGTTGCCGTTACTTCGGTAATGGTTACAGGCAGTTGCTCAAGCGCACTGATGATCGCGTCCGCACCACGCATCACCATTGAATTGATCGGCGCATCCACCATCTCAGCCTCGCGCTTTCACCAGCGCTACCACCGATGGTGCAGCGGATGGTGTGGTGGATGGTGAAAATACGGGTGCCGCGTTTTCTTTGGCCACTGCAGGCGTTGAAGTGAGCGCCACTGCAGGCGCATCGGGCGGCACACCGGCCATGCGCAACGCTTGTGACATGACATTTGAAAACACCGGGGCCGAAACCTCTGCACCGTAATGTTTACCGGCAGAGGGCTCATCAATCGTAATCGCTAAAATGTAGCGCGGATTAGAGACCGGCCCATAACCCACAAAAGACGCCAGATACAGATTCTCTTGGTAGCGACCATTCACCAGCTTGTAGGCCGTCCCGGTTTTACCGGCCACTCTATATCCTGGCACCCGGCCTTTGGTGGCGGCTAATTCGGTCACGGTCTCCAGCATTTTCGACATGGCCCGTGCCGTCTTTGCCGAGATGATTTGCTTGCCGATCACATCGCCGCTGCGCTTAAGGAAAGTCACCGGCAGCAACACCCCGTCGTTGGTGAAAACGGTATACGCACGGGCTAGCTGAATGGCGCTGACAGAGATGCCATAGCCATAGCCCATTACCGCCTGATCAATCGGTTTCCAGCTATTGACCGAGCGCAAACGCCCCGACGCCTCGCCAGGAAAACCTGTCTTCGGCACCAGCCCAAAGCCGAGTTCGTTATATAAATTCCATAATGTTTCTGATGGCAGCTGTAGCGCTAATTTTGCGGTGCCGATATTGCTCGATTTTTGGATAATTTCGGCCACCGTCATTTGATTCGCCGGATGGGTATCAGTAATCGTTTTGGCGCCCATGGTCAAGCCACTGCCGGTGGTAATCACCGTCTCAGGTTTGACGATGCCCGCCTCCAGCGCGGCTGAGACCGCAAACGGCTTGAAGGTAGAGCCAGGTTCAAAGGTGTCGGTCACGCTGCGATTACGCATCTGTGCTATTTGCACATGGGTGCGGTTATTGGGATTAAAGTCCGGTTGATTCACGAGTGCTAACACCTCGCCGGTATGCGCATCCAGCATTACCAGCGCGCCGCTTTTGGCTTTGTTGGCTTCGACTGCCGCCTTTAACTCCCGATGGGCAATATATTGCAGGCGTTCATCAATGGACAAGCTCAGCGGCTTGCCTTCGCGCGGCACTTTCAGGCTTTCCACATCCTCCACAATGCGGCCTTTGCGATCCTTGATCACGCGACGTTGTCCAGGTGAGCCCGCCAGCGATGCCTGCTGGGCAAGCTCAATGCCTTCCTGGCCCTGATCTTCCACGCTGGTAAAGCCGATCACATGTGCGGTGACGTCACCCGCCGGATAAAAGCGGCGAAACTCGCGCTGCTGAAACACCCCGGGGATTTTAAGCGCCATCACCCGCAACGCCTGATCGGGTGCCAGCTGGCGCTTCAACCAGATAAAATTTTTGTCGGTGCTGGCGAGTTTGTCGGCGAGCAATTTTTTATCCAGTCCTAGCGCGCTGGCGAGCTTGGCGAGCTGGCCTTGATCGAGGACTTCCATATCTGCCGGGGCGGCCCAGATAGATTCAACCGGTGCTGAAATCGCCAGCGCTTTGCCGTTGCGATCCATCAGCGCGCCGCGCGAGGCGGGCATATCGATCACGCGCACGAAGCGTGCATCGCCTTTGGCTTGCAGAAAATCATTGTTCAATCCCTGCAGATAAAACGAGCGTCCGATCAGCAGCGCGAAGGCACCAAAGCAGCCGATTAACACCACCCGCGAGCGCCAACTTTCGAGCTTTAAACGCAGCTCGGGAGAGGCGATGCGCTTGGAGGAAAAATTCATTTGCCGGCCTCGGTCGTGGCCTCAACGGTCGCGTTGGCAGCAGCATTCGCATCCAGCACCACGATCACTGTTTTCTTTGCATCGGGCACCACCATGCCTAAATCGCGCTGCGCTTTTTGCTCGATGCGTTTACCGGTGCCCAAGGTTTGAGATTCGATTTGTAGTTCGCGCCATTCCTGATCGGTCTTGCGTTCGCGATCCTGCTCGCTTTGCAATTCCATGAATAATTTGCGCGATTTATGCTGCGAGGTCACCACCGATAATGCGCAGCCGACGAGAGCGATGAGCAGGATCATATTGAGTCTGGTCATGACGGCTCGCCCGATGCATGCAAGGCTGATTCACGGACGTTTGGTTCACGAACACTGGCCGCTGCATTAAGTGCGGTGCGTTCGGCCACGCGCATCACGGCTGAACGGGCGCGCGGATTGGCCGCAATTTCAGCGTCACTCGGCTTTTGTGCCCGACCTAATAGGCTAAGGGTTGCTTCATTAATTTCGCCCGCGCGAATCGGGAAATTTGAGGGAAGTCGGTCCGCCCTGGAAGCCGCCTGCATGAAGCGCTTCACGATGCGATCTTCCAGCGAGTGGAAACTGATAGCAACCAATCTTCCTCCTGTCCGCAAGCACTTCACCGCTTGCGGTAAAACTTTTTCTATCTCTTCAAGCTCTTGATTGATGAAAATCCGAAAAGCTTGAAACGTGCGGGTTGCGGGGTGCTGGCCCGGCTCGCGCGTGCGGACGGTTTCAGCCACGAGCTGGGCAAGCTCGCGCGTGGTCCGAATACTTCCGCCGCTCCTTGCCTCAACAATCTTCCTTGCAATCGATTTAGCAAACCGTTCTTCACCATAACGCCAGATAACCTCCCCAATATCGCGCTCTTCTGCGCGTTCCAGCCAATCGGCCACGGTCTCGCCCCGGGTCTGATCCATGCGCATATCGAGCGGCGCATCAAACCGAAAACTAAAGCCGCGTTCTGCTACATCCAGCTGCGGGGACGAGACCCCAAAATCAGCCAACACACCATCTACAGCAGTAATTTTTTGCTGCTTTAAAACCTCGGCAATATCACTCATCGCCGCATGTACCAGGGTGAATCTTTGATCGACAATGGCGCAGCTTTTAATCGCCGCCTCATCGCGATCAATCGCAATCAGTTTTCCATTTGCGCCCAGCCGCGATAAAATTTCACGGCTATGCCCGCCGCGCCCAAAGGTGCAATCAACGAACACGCCGTCCGGCTGGGTTTGCACCGACAGCTCATCAACCGCCTCGCGAAGCAGAACGGCAATGTGTGCTGACGGAGGAGAGGATTCATTCACAGCGCTCGGTCAGAGAGAGAAATTTTCGGTTCCCGGCGGCAGGCCTGCCGTACCGGTTTTGAGAGCATTGAGCTGCTCTTCCCAAGCGTTCAAATTCCAAACCTCAAAGTGGCTTCCCTGGCCGACAAACATGATTTGCTTTTCAATCCCCGCATATTTGCGCAGTTCAGGCGATACCAAAATGCGCCCGGCAGCGTCGAGCGAGAGTTCTTCGGCATTGCCAAT
>JAYWCO010000063.1:0-6420 GCA_043780475.1 Burkholderiales bacterium
CGTTCAAAATTGCTGACGACAACGGTTTGCTGCTGCTCGATTTGAAAGACCTGCGCGCCTTGCTTTCCTGGGTGGGTGAAAATGCCAGTCAATTCATCACCGGCTACGGCAATATTTCATCCGCCTCAATTGGGGCTATTCAGCGCGGCTTGCTCACGCTTGAACAACAAGGCGGCGATAAATTTTTTGGTGAGCCCGCCCTGGTGCTTGATGATCTGATTCAGACCGTTGACTTGAATGGCAAGCAAGCGGGCGTGATCAATATTCTGGCGGCAGATAAATTGCTCACCAGCCCACGGCTGTATTCGACTTTTTTGCTGTGGCTGCTAGCTGAATTATTTGAGCAACTGCCGGAGTTGGGTGATGCTGAAAAACCGAAGCTCGTGTTCTTTTTTGATGAAGCGCATTTGCTGTTTAATGAAGCACCGAAAGAGTTGCTGGAAAAAATCGAACAGGTGATACGTCTGGTGCGATCCAAAGGTGTCGGGGTTTATTTTGTCACACAAAACCCGCTCGATATTCCCGATACAGTGCTCGACCAATTGGGCAACCGTATCCAGCACGCCTTGCGCGCCTATACGCCGCGCGATCAGAAAGCTGTGACGGCGGCGGCCACCACCTTCCGCGCCAACCCCAAGCTGGATGTTGAAAAAGTCATCACTGAATTAAGCGTGGGTGAAGCGCTCGTTTCGTTTCTCGATGCCCAGGGCCGTCCGACCGTGGTTGAGCGTGCCTATATTTGTCCGCCACAGTCGCAGATTGGCCCTATTACACCGGAGGAGCGCAAACAGCTCATCAGCACCTCCATCGTCGCCGGCCAGTACGAAAAAGCCAATGATCGCGAATCCGCGTTTGAAAAGCTTAAAGCTCGACGCGGCGATGCCGACGCCAGCGCACCATCGCTGGATACCCGCGCGGGTGAGTCTGGCGGATTAAGTGCTGTGTTTAGCAAAATAGGCGGCGTGTTTGGTGGAGGAGGTAATGGCGGTAATAGCACTGGGCGAGGCCGCGAAAGCGTAGTGGATGCCGCCGCAAAAAGCGCGCCGCGCGCGATGGCGAGTGAGGCAGGCAGACGGATTATTCGCGGCGTATTGGGGTCCATTTTTGGCGGACGCCACTAGATAAATAGCAAACACTGGCAAACAATTTTTGCTGAACCATTTTCAGGAATAAGGAGTGCATTATGGCCAAACGAGAACCCGGAGAACGCAAGCGCGCAATTTTGCATATGCTGGCAGAAATGCTGGAGCAGCCAAAGGGCGAAAAGATTACCACCGCCCTGCTCGCCTCAAAACTCGATGTGTCGGAGGCTGCGCTATACCGCCATTTTGCGAGCAAGGCGCAGATGTTTGAAGGTCTGATCGAATTCATCGAGGAGACGGTGTTCTCGCTGGTGAATAAAATCCAGACCGATGAGGCAATGAAGGATGACGGCATGAAACAGACCGAAGCGATCGTCGCCATGCTGCTCAATTTTGCGCAAAAAAATATCGGCATGACGCGGGTGCTGATTGGTGACGCGCTGGTGAATGAAGACGAGCGTTTGCAGGTGCGGATGAATCAGCTGCATGATCGGCTCGAAGCCTCCATGCGCCAAAGTGCCCGCCTGGCGGCCACTTCCGGCGCATTGCATAGCTCGCTTGATCCAAACGCATTCGCCAATGCCTTGATGGCTTTTATTGTCGGGCGCTGGCATCAATTTGCCAAATCCGGTTTCAAACGCACCCCGAATGAAATGTGGGCTGCGCAGTGGCCGGTGTTTGCAGGTTAATGTGCGCATGACGTATGACGCATGACCCCGTTCAGACCCAGCTCGAAGCCTACAACGCGGGCGATGTTGAGCGTTTCGTGGCCTGTTATACGCTTGACTGCGTGGTCGAGGATGGCGCCGGCAATCGCCTATTGAAGGGACATGCTGAAATGCGTCCCCGCTACGAGAGATTATTTAAAAGCTCACCCAATCTTCACTGTGAATTAGTCAACCGCACCCGCATTGGCCACTACGTGATTGATGAAGAACGCATTAGCGGCCGCGTTCCCGCCATGAGTCACGCGGTGGCTATTTATCGGGTGCAAGATGGTTTGATTGAACACGTCCGTTTTCTTCGCGAGACAGACTAGACAACGACTAAGCGCAGATTAATTAACGCATCTTTTCGTTTACGCTCATGTCAGAACCGATGCCCATCCTCCAACTCGAAACCGAACGCCTGATCCTGGCGCTGTCCCAGCCTAAACAGGCGTCGCAGGCCGCGCTATTCATGGAACGTAATCGCGCGCACTTTTCGCCCTAGGCACCGCCCGCAGCTGATGATATTTACACCGACGCTTATTGGCCGGCACAGATTACGGCCATGCATGGCGCATTCCAGCATGGCCATGCCGTACGCCTATGTCTGCGGGCAAAAAACGACCCTTCACACCTGGTGGGCACCATCGGCTTTTCGCAAATTTTTCGCGGGCCATTTTTTGCTTGCATGCTAGGCTATCAGCTTGATCAACAATATGAAGGCAAGGGCCCGATGCGCGAAGCTCGGCAGCAGGCGATGCGTTATATGTTCGAGGAACAAAAGCTGCATCGAATCGGCGCAAATTATCGCGCTGAAAATATGCGCAGCGGCCGCTTGCTCGACAGACTGGGTTTCACCATTGAAGGTTTTGCCAAAGACTATCTATTCGTTGATAAAGCCTAGCGCGATCATGTGTTAACCGCCTTCACCAACACCGCCTTTCAGGCCGAATGGTTGACGGTTTCAGGGCAGAATAAACAGGTAACAAGCCATAAAGCCACCGATAGCAATCTGGCGCGCTACAAACAAAGTTTCTAAGGCAGCGTATCGGGAGCGCATAAGCAGCGCATCAGCCGTGCGTTTCGAAGAAGTCCATCATTCGGGCATGGTGGCGCATAAATGACTGAAGACGCCCGCCGATGCTAGGGTTTGATAATGGCTAACCGAGCGCATCAGCCCAGATATTTTTTGCCCAGGTCATGGCGTACTGCGCCTCCAGCTCATTGGCCGCAGTCGATAAGCCACCTGAGCCGGGTACGGCTTTCATGGTTTTATCTTTTTCATCGTACTTATGAATAGACGCCACATGCACTACTTTATCGGCGGAGACAAAGCTGTAGCAGGTGTTGGACAGCGTCGGGCTGGCGTTGGGTTGCTCACCGTTTAGCAGCGCTACTACCGCGGCTGCACAAGCTTTGCCATGGGCGTTGGCCATATGACCTGACTTGGGCATTAATGGCGCGATTTGCAAGGCATCGCCCAACAAATGAACCCCCGGTGAATTTTTAGCTTCGTAAGTCAGCCAGCTAATTTCACACCAGCGTTTATTGGCGGTGATAAATGGATTGGCAATTTCGCCGGCCTTCATCGGCGGCAGAACATTGAGCACATCCGCTTTAACATCATCGAATTCCAGCTTGGCGGTCATGGTGCGAATATCGACATCCACCAGTTTTGACGAGCCGCGATATTCGATGATGCCGGGATACATTTCAGCAAACGCCTTTTTAAACAAGCCCGGTTTGGAAACAATATCCATATTCGCATCCAGGATCAGCACCTTCGATTTCGGCTTTTGCTGCTTGAAATAACTCGCGACCTGGCACGCACGCTCGTACGGGCCGGGCGGGCAACGAAACGGCGCCTCCGGAATCGAAATCGCGAATACCCCGCCATCACGCATGGCTTCCAATTGCTTGCGCAGCGCCCGTGTTTGTGCGCCCGCTTTCCAGGCATGCAGCACCTTGGCTTGCGCATCTACATGGTTCAGGCCAGGGATCATCTCAAACATAAAATCCACCCCGGGCGAGAGAATCACGCGATCAAACGACAGCACATCGCCGCTGGCCAGGCGCACCATTTTTTTCTCTGCATCGATTGCAGTGGCTTCACCGCGCACCATTTTTACACCGTATTTTTTTTGCAGCGTGTCGTAACTCAGCGTAATGTCTTTCATGGTCTGTGAGCCCCCCAACACGAGATTCGACAGCGGGCACGAGACAAACTCGGCATCGCGCTCAACCAGCGTGACCTCAATATTTGGCCCCCACATTTTGATGTACTTGGCCGCCGTCGCACCACCATAACCGCCGCCGACAATAACCACTTTCGGTCCGCTGTGACCCAAGGTGGCACACCCTGACAGGGCCGCAGCGGCCGAGGTGGTGACGGCACCAGTCGATTTCAAAAATGTTCTACGATTCATACTCATTGAAACCTCCCCAAATGTTTTGAGTTGCGTGGCGCTCGAAGGATCGCTGTAGCCGTTATTTTTTCTGTACTGCGAAAAAATCTGCCATTGCGGCGATCTCGGCGTCGCTGTAGCCTTTGGCGATTTGATGCATCAGCGTTGCCTCGCGTTTACCCTCTTTGAAGAGTTTCATTTGCCCTACCAAATACTCTTTGTTCATACCCGCAAGGCCGGCGATAGCCCCGCCAGCGCTATTGCCATTGGTACCGTGGCAGGCCGCACAATTGGCCGCCAGCGAGCGAACTCCCAACGGGGTTAAATTGGCTGGCGCGAGTGTTGAGGGTGGCAGTGGTGTGGCCACGGGTAGCGCGGCGGGGGCGCTTGTTTGCGCACCTATATTGATAGCGGCAAGAGTCGATATTACAGCGATTAAAAATTGGGATTGCTTCATCTTTCTCTCCATGCGTGGTGTGGTCAAGTGCTGAACTTTAACGACCACTTTTTAATAACTGCAAACAGAATAGCGCATGTGTAAAAACAGTGCCAACAGAATCGGCGAGATTGATTTAACGGGAAGTTTTGCCGGGGCTTACACTGCCTACTTGCTCTTCCCGCTCGTCCTGCCCTCTCGTCCTGCTCTCTCGTCCTGCTCTCTCGTCCTGTAGTCTAATACGACCGCGTAGACATCCCGCATCAAACAAAGAATAGGGCCTTCAATGAAGGCCCTATTTTGTTGCGATGCTGCAAAATGAATAATGAAAGCTCAGCTAGGATTCTTGTACTGCCGCTTCCTTTTCTTCGCTGATAGCGAGCTTAACTTTGTTATCAGCATCGATATCAATTACGACTTTGCCGCCATTAGCCAGCTTGCCAAACAGCAGCTCATCGGCTAGCGCGCGTCGAATCGTATCTTGAATCAAACGGGCCATGGGCCGCGCACCCATCAGCGGATCAAAACCGTTTTTAGCCAAGTATTTTTTCAGCCCTTCGGTAAAGGTGACTTCCACCTTTTTCTCGGTCAATTGGGCTTCCAACTGCATCAGAAACTTATCAACCACCTGCAGAATAATCTGCTCGTCCAGCGGCGCAAATGAAATCGTGGCATCAAGACGGTTGCGGAATTCTGGCGTAAACATGCGCTTGATTTCCGCCATTTCATCCCCGGCTTTTTTATCATTGGTAAAACCAATATTAATTTTTGACAACTCCGCCGCACCCGCATTGGTCGTCATCACAATCACCACATTACGGAAATCCGCTTTGCGACCGTTGTTGTCGGTCAGTGTTCCGTGATCCATCACTTGCAGCAACACATTATAGATATCCGGATGCGCTTTTTCGATTTCATCGAGCAGCAACACCGAGTAGGGATGCTTGGTAATCGCTTCCGTCATCAGCCCGCCTTGGTCAAAGCCCACATAGCCCGGTGGCGCGCCAATCAAACGCGATACCGCATGACGCTCCATGTATTCAGACATATCAAAACGAATCAGCTCGGTGCCTAAAATAAACGCAAGCTGCTTGGCGACTTCAGTCTTGCCCACGCCGGTCGGGCCGGAAAACAAAAATGAGCCGATCGGCTTGGTGGGGCTGCCAAGTCCTGAACGCGCCATCTTGATCGCCGTCGTCAGGGCTTCAATCGCTTTATCCTGACCAAACACCACTGACTTCAAATCACGCTCAAGGGTTTTCAGCTGATTGCGATCATCGCTCGAAACACTACGCGCCGGAATACGCGCAATCTTGGCAACAATTTCTTCGATTTCAGATTTGCCAATCGTTTTTTTCTGTTTTGATTTCGGCGCAACCCGCTGAGCAGCACCCGCCTCGTCAATCACATCAATGGCTTTATCCGGCAAGTGGCGATCATTGATGTACTTGGCTGACAGCTCCGCTGCGGTGGTCAATGCTACTGCCGTATATTTCACGTTGTGGTGCGTTTCAAAACGCGACTTTAACCCTTTCAGAATTTCAATTGTCTCCGCAATTGAAGGCTCAGTCACATCGATTTTTTGAAAGCGACGGGACAAAGCAGCGTCTTTCTCGAAGATGCTTCGATACTCGGTGTAAGTGGTGGCACCGATGCATTTCAATTGGCCGGATGAAAGCGCAGGCTTCAATAAATTGGACGCATCCAACGTCCCGCCGGAAGCCGAACCGGCACCAATCAAGGTATGGATTTCATCAATGAATAAAATGGCATTCGGGTTTTCCATGAGC
>JAYWCO010000064.1:0-10145 GCA_043780475.1 Burkholderiales bacterium
CGACTGATGGCTTACGGCCTGACCTCGATTCCGCTCGCGATGGCCGCGTTGCCTATTTATGTACATGTGCCCAAATTTTATGCCGATGCGATGGGACTCAATCTGATGGCAATCGGCGGATTGCTGCTCGCCGCACGGATTTTTGATGCGCTACAGGACCCGCTATTAGGTTACTGGAGTGATTGCACCCGCGATAAGCCGGTAGGTCGTTTTGTTTGGGTTGGTATTGGCGCACCATTGCTGGCGATGAGTATGCTGGGGCTGTTTAATCCGCCGCACATCCATGCTGATTTGGCAGCGTGGTGGTTAATTGCGATGCTGCTGCTGGTCTACACCTCATTCAGCATGATGCAGATCAGCTATCAGGCCTATGGCGCAGAAATATCCATGGATCCGGTTGAGCGCACCCGCGTCACCGCATTTCGTGAGGGCATGGGGCTGGCTGGGGTTTTTTTGGCGGCCGCCCTGCCCCAAATTTTGTCAGAAGAACGCGGCATGCGCGAGGGTTATGCCTTGTATAGTTTTATTTTTATTCCGCTGGTGTTGGTGTTGACGATGGCCACGATTGCGCTGACGCCCAAAGCGGTTGCAACGTCAAAGCCAGTAAGCCAGAGCGCGCTGCAAGCAATGCTAAAACCGCTTAAAAATCGATTGTTCAATCGGCTGTTGATCGTGTTTGTCTTTAACGGCATTGCCGCTTCGATCCCGGCGACTTTGCTGCTGTTTTTTATTGATGATGTATTGAAAGCGCCGCAAATTGCCGCCTGGAGTCTGGTGGCTTATTTTGCGGCGGGTGCGGCGGGCATGCCGCTCTGGGTGTGGCTTTCCGCACGATGGGGTAAGGCACGCGCATGGTTTATCGGCATGGTGGTATCGATCATTGCCTTTGTCTGGGCTTATACCCTGGGCGCAGGCGACACCGCGGCGTTCTTGATCATTTGCATATTGTCCGGCTTGGGTCTGGGTGCTGATTTAGCGTTGCCGCCCTCCATCTTAGCCGACGTGATTGATGATGATGACAAGCGCGGTGTGGGGCGTAACGAAGGCGCCTATTTTGGTCTGTGGAATTTGGTCACTAAAATGAATCTGGCGCTGGCGGCCGGGGTGGCGCTGCCGGCACTGTCGATGTTGGGTTATCAGCCCAGCGCCACCAATTCTCCGCAGTCATTGCTCTATCTGTCAGCTATTTATGCACTGCTGCCCTGCCTGCTAAAAGCGGTGGCGGCGATAGCGCTGGTGTACTCGCCGTTTTTTAAATCAGATACCGCCGCCGCGAAACCGGTTAGGGTTAATTAAGGAATTTCTCTATGAAGCAATACATGAACCAAGGCATGAAAAAATCTATCCCTGCGCTATTCACCGGTTCACTGCTGATGTTTGTATTGATGCTGACCGGTTGCGCATCAATGTCATCACTATCGCCGCAAGACTATGCGACTGAAGCCCCCAAGCTGGATCTCGCTAAATACTTCAATGGCAAGGTCGATGGCTGGGGCATGATTCAGGATCGATCAGGCAAAGTGATCCGCCGCATGACAGTGGAAATGGAGTGCACCTGGGTGGGCAACGAAGGCATGCTGGATGAATCATTTACCTGGTCGGATGGCAAGAAAGAAAAGCGCATCTGGAAAATCAGCAAACGCGGCGATAGCTATATCGGCATGGCCGGTGATGTGGTCGGAGAGGCCGTGGGTGAAGCCGCAGGCAACACGCTGCGCTGGAATTACACCCTGGCCTTGCCCGCTGATCAAGGCGGCTATCACATGAGCATGGATGACTGGATGTGGCAGCTCGATGACAAGACGCTCGCCAATCGCACCAGGATGAGCAAGTTCGGTGTGCAGTTTGCCGAGATCTCGATATTTTTCAGAAAGCGCTAATAATGTCGCTCAACACAAAAATTACCAATTGGTCAAATCAACGGGTGTGGATTATCGGCGCCTCCACGGGTATGGGTGCGGCGCTGGCGGATGCACTGCATTCGCGTAAAGCCAAGGTGGCGATGTCGGCGCGCAGCGTGGATAAGCTCGCCGCACTGGTCACAAAATTCGGCGCATCACGCGCCATGGCGCTGCCGCTGGACATCACCAAAGTCGATACCATTATCGCCGCCGAAAAAGAATTAATTGACGCGTGGGGCGGCTATGATTTAGTCGTGTTCATGGCGGGCGACTATACCGCAATGCGCGCATGGGAGCTGGATTTAAAAGTGGCGAAGCAAATGGTGGATGTGAATTGGGGCGGCTTTTTGAACGGCTTATCGGTTGTCATTCCACACTTTATGGCGTCCGGCGTAGACGGCATCCGTTCAGGCGGGATTGCCCTGGTGTCGAGCGTTGCCGGGTATCGGGGCCTGCCCAAATCGCTAGTTTACGGGCCGACCAAAGCAGCGCTGATCAATCTCGCCGAAACGCTTTATATCGACCTTAAAGAAAAAGGTTTGAATGTTTATGTGATCAATCCCGGTTTTGTTAAAACCCCGATGACCGATAAAAACGATTTTAAAATGCCGTCGCTGATTACACCTGAAGAAGCCGCGCTGGAAATCATTAGCGGATTTGAAAAAGGCGAATTTGAAATTCATTTTCCCAGAGGCTTCACGCGCGTGATGAAGATACTGCGGCATTTGCCGTATTCGCTGTATTTCCCCGCGATCAAAAAATCGACCAAGGTTTGAACATCGATCATCATCATGAGTGAAGCAGCGCTCAAACCATTAAAGAGTTACTTTCAAAGCCTCACCCCGGCGAGCATCGTCGCGATGGGCCAGCACTACACCGAGGATGCGTACTTTCGGGATCCGTTCAATGAGGTGCATGATCTGGCAGCACTGCAACATATTTTCAGCGACATGTTTGTGAGGCTGCATGAGCCGCGGTTTACGATTATCGAAACTCTATGGGATGAACATGGCGCGGTATTGATCTGGGATTTTGATTTCCGCATTAAAGCCTTGAAGCCTGCGGTGCAACGTCGTATTCACGGGCTATCGCATATTCGTTTTGCGTCAGATGGCCGCGTGAATTATCACCGCGATTATTGGGACGCCGCCGGCGAACTGTATGAACAGTTCCCGGTGATTGGCGGGTTGATGCGCTGGTTAAAAAAGCGCGCGGGTTAATTACCAATCACGTAACGCAAACGCGCTGGGGCGGAGCTAATGCCCCGATCCTGGCGCCTAACGGGTCGGCACTTTATCCGTATATTCAAATACTTTCACCACGCGTGCCACACCGCTGGTGGTGCGCGCAATCTCGACTGCGGCATCGCTTTCTTCGCGGGTGACAATACCCATTAAAAACACCACCCCGTTTTCAGTCACAACCTTGACGTGATTGGGCGAGACGTTACCGTTGTTGATCAGGCGCGCTTTAACATTGGTGGTAATCAGTGAATCATTGCTGCGTGAGGTAAAAGAGGCATTGCCGCTTACATTGATTTCATTGGTGACGCTGCGCACACTGGGAATCCCGCGAATGGTTTCGGCCACTTCCTTCTTGGCTTGTTCCGAAGGCGCTTCACCGGTTATCAGCACCGACAGGTTATAGCTGGTCACGTTTACATGTACATCCTTGTGCTTGTCGATTAAGCGGGCACGCGCTTTCCATTCGATATTTTCATCTTCTATATACATGCCGGTAGAACGGCGATCATCCAGCGCCAGTGCGGTGGCACCGACCCCCACGGCTGCCAGCGGGAAACAGCCTTGCATCAACACCGCCGATGCCGCCATCAACAAAACCAAAATAATACGCATATGCAAACTCCAAAAATATTGAACAAAGTAGCGCAACTTTACGCCGGGCAATAACTCACTACGAACCCACTACAAACCCACTACATAAAACATTTCAAGCTGAGAACGCATCCTTGATCCATTCGATGCGCTCGCCCGATAAATCGTTCAATAACACTGCATCAAAGCGACACGGTGGCAATGCGCGCATACCGCTCAGGTAATGCTGGGCCGCCGCGATGATGCGTTGTTGTTTGGCGGGGCCGATGCTCGCGGCGGCGCCGCCGAAATCACGACTCTTGCGCAAGCGTACTTCGGCAAACACCAAGATTTTTTCCGCACTACGGGTGCCACCCTCTTCCTGGAGAATCAAATCAATTTCACCAAAGCGACAGCGATAATTTCGATCAATGCAATGCAGTCCGTGTTGTTCTAAAAAGCGTTCAGCGATGCGCTCGGCCTCATCGCCCGTAACTTTTTTACTGCTTATTTTCTGGATGAAGCGTGCCAACATATTGATCTATTATTCGAACGGGTTATCAGCTAGGTTATCGGCTGACTGATCAGTTTGTTGGCACATTTTGCAGCGGCGGCAGCATTGATACCGACAGCAAAAGCTGCGGCAAGCCATCGCGCATTTCAACGGCGGTGAGCGTGCGTACAAATTGCGCGCCTTCCAGATTCAGGCGGCCGGTTACGCCATCCAGCGGCATGATATTGCGCGGTTTATCCGCCTTGAGAATCGCCTGCATAATCCGCCATGCATCGATACCCAGCGCATACAGTCGCTCATAATCAAGGGGCATCGGTGCGGCAGGCTTGGCATAGGCCATCACGGCAGGATGATCTTTTTCCACGAACCATGGCATTTCCAAAAAGCGCACGCTGTCGAGATCCAGGTTTTCCACCGCACCCGCGCGCGCATCCAGGGTGCGAGAGGTGGCAAATACCGGCATGCCCACCGGCATAAACGGGCGGGCCAGCCGCGCGGCTTTGACATCGGTGGCAATAAACACAAAATCAGCTTGGCCTTTTTCCTTGGCTTTTTCCAGCGCCTTTTTTAACTTGCCAGCATCGGCAGCATCACCGGTGAAGGCAATGCTATCCACCACCACCCCGCCGAGCCGCACCCATTCTTTTTCAAAACTATCCTGGATACGTTTGGTCAATGCGTTGGTGCTGGTTAAGACCGCCACATTGTGCAGTCCCGCCAGCAATGCCTCGCGTGCAACGCTGCGGGCCTCGGCATCCAGGTTTAGCGAAATATAAAAAAACCGGTCCGGCAAATCTGTTTCCGTTGGCGCGTTCAAGGCGAGCGTGGGAATATAGCCCGCTTCTTTGACCATCAGATTGGTGCCGTCGCGCGTCACGCCACCAATAATCGCAATCGCCCCGTCCTGCACGGCTTTGCGATATTGGCTGCTCAACGAGGCCGACTCATCATCGCGTGCATAAATACGATACGGCGCGGCCTGTTTTCCCTCAACTGCGGCGGCCGCCATGAAACCCTGTTTGATGGCATCGGCCACTGCGCCAAAGGCTTTCGAGTTAAGCGGGACAATCAGCGCAATATGCGGGGTCGGGCCGTCTTTTTTTTCAATGGGTTTTTCAGCCGATTTTTCGACTGCTCTCTCCACTGGCTGGGGCTGTTCGGCAACCGACGCGTTGATGAGGGTGCTGGTGGCTGAGCTTACCGTCGATGCCGTAGTTGGCAGCGCGGCAGGGTTTGGGTTAGTCTGCGCTGGAGCCATCCCGCTTGAGGCCAGCATAGCCATGCCCAGCGCGGCGCGTGACAAGGCGGTTGCAAGCGACTTGCCAAGATTCGCAAACCCGTTCGCACCGCCATCCGGAAAATTATTTAAGCGCATAAGAAAACAAAGTCCACATCGTGTCCGAAAAAATCATCAATGCATTATATGTGGTCGCCACACCGATCGGGAATCTGGGCGATATCAGCCAACGTGCGCTTGATACATTGCGCCACGTGAGTGTGGTGGCCGCAGAAGACACGCGTATGACAAAATCGCTGCTTGCCCATTTCGGGATTGGCGCAAAATTGATCGCGGTACATGAACACAATGAACGCCATGCAGCCGATGGTATCGTCAAGCTGTTGGGTGAGGGCCAATCGGTGGCGCTGGTCACGGATGCGGGCACGCCTGGGGTCAGCGACCCGGGCGCGCAAGTGGTCGCTGCCGTGCGCGCTGCCGGATTTACCGTCATACCGATTCCGGGTGCGAGCGCATTGGTAGCCGCGATTTCGGCCAGCGGCGAAGGCGAGCACGGCTTTTTATTTCATGGTTTTTTACCGGTTAAAGAAGGTGATCGTCGACGCGCGCTGGAAGCGTTGAAAGCGATACCTTACGCTATCGCGCTCTATGAATCGCCGCACCGCGTGGTGGCCTCAGTGGCTACGATTGCTGCCGTCATGGGCGACAGCCGCGAGCTGGTAATTTGTCGCGAGCTGACCAAAAAATTTGAAACCATCGTGAGATTAAAACTCAGCGAGGCAGTTGCATGGCTTGAGTCAGACGACAATCATCAACGCGGCGAATTTGTTTTGGTATTATCAAACCCTAGCACCAGTAAGGCTATTGAGCCAGAAGTGGCTCATACACAAGCACTGGAGCGGACTTTGTCTTTATTATTGGCTGAGCTACCGTTAAAGCAAGCGGTAGCGCTCACCGTAAAATTAACCGGCGAAAAGAAAAACCGGGTTTATGCGATGGCACTGTCTTTGGCGTCATCTTCGGCGACACCAGCAGCAGACTAGCCCGCGCTCATCACTTATCGCTAAGCACGCATCACGCGGCACTCTTCACCCATCCCGCGGCATGCTCACCGCACGCTTGCTCACTATTTTTAACCAGCCATAGCCGCACACGCCCGCCGCCACGGAAGCAACCAGAATCGCCATTTTTGATCGATTAATCTCGGCAGCGCTTGTGGCGAAAGCAAGATTGGTAATGAAGATTGACATCGTAAAACCAATACCGCCGAGCATGCCTGCACCCGCGATATGTCGCCAGCTTAAGCCCGCGGGCAAGCGACACCAGCCGATGGCAACGGCTACATAGCAAAGCAGCATCACGCCCAGCGGCTTGCCGAGTACCAAGCCTGCCATAATGCCGATGCTGTTCGCGCTGGACAAACTCTGCAACCAGTCCGAGCCTACAATAACGCCTGTATTAGCCAGCGCAAAAATCGGCAGGATCATAAACGCAACCGGCTTGTGTAAAAAATGTTCGAGCCGATATGACGGCGACCGGGCATTGTTATCTTTGGCGGCAAATGGAATGGTGAACGCCAGCATCACACCGGCAATGGTCGCGTGAACACCCGATTTCAGCATCAGAAACCACAGCAGCGCGCCACCCAATAAATAAGGCGTGAGCGACATCACCCGCAACCCGCGGTTGAGGATCAGCAGCGCCAAGCAAACGATGATCGCGCCGCCTAAATACCCAAGCGAAAGTTGTGCTGTGTAGAAAACGGCGATGATGATGATCGCCCCCAGATCATCAATCACTGCAAACGCCACCACCAATATTTTCAGCGAGGCCGGGATGCGGCTGCCCAGCAGCGCCAGCGCCCCAATGGCGAATGCAATATCGGTTGCCATCGGAATGCCAAATCCTGCTTGCGTGGGCGTGCCCGCGTTCAAGGCAGCGTGAATCAGCGCGGGCGCCAACATCCCGCCGATGGCCGCAAAGATCGGCAGTAATGCGCTTTGGATATTGGATAAGTCTCCCACATAAAGCTCACGTTTCAGCTCAAGACCGATGAGCAGAAAGAAGATCGCCATCAGCGCATCGTTTACCCAATGCTCAATTTTTAGCGGGCCCAGATCGCTATGCCAAAAGTCTGCATAACCTTGCCCCACGGGCGAATTCGCCACCGCCAGTGACAGCAGGGTGCATAAGATGAGCAGTATCCCACCCGCCCGCTCGGACTCAAAAAATGTGCTGAACGTCTTTGATAATGTGGTGATGGCTTTAGGCATATGAGGTGATTGATTTAAAGGCTGACGGAGACTAATTTAAAAACTGCGGCAAATAAATGATTTAGTGTAGAACAAACACTTACAAACACTCGTTGTCATCTTTGCTCACCTCACCATTTATAATATCGATATGACTAAACTAACGATCACCCGCCCTGATGATTGGCACCTGCATGTACGCGATGGCACCGCGCTAAAGGCGGTGCTGCCTGATACGGTACGCCAATTTGCCCGTGCCATTATCATGCCTAATTTAAAACCGCCGGTGCGAACCGTGGATGAGGCGGCGGCATACCGCGATCGCATTATCGCGGCCATCCCCGCTGGCGCATCGTTTGAGCCGCTGATGACGCTGTATTTAACTGATAACACGCAACCGCATGAAATCATCAACGCCAAACAAAGCGGGTTGGTGAAAGGGGTGAAGTACTATCCCGCCGGCGCGACGACTAATTCGGATTTCGGCGTTACCGATATGCGCAAATGCGATGCGGTGTTTGAAGCGATGCAGGCGGTGGGCATGCCGCTGTTGCTGCACGGCGAAGTCACCGATAGTCAGATTGATATTTTTGACCGTGAAAAAGTTTTTATCGAAAAGCATTTGATTCCGTTGATCTTGCGTTTCCCCCAATTGCGCATGGTGTTTGAGCACATCACCACGGCTAACGCAGTCAAGTTTGTACTGGCCGCCAGTGACCATGTTGCGGCAACCATCACCGCGCATCATTTACTTTATAACCGCAACGATATTTTCAAAGGCGGCATTCGCCCGCACTACTATTGCCTTCCGGTGCTAAAACGCGAAGAGCATCGATTGGCATTATTAACAGCAGCCACCAGTGGCAATCCGAAATTTTTCCTTGGTACCGATAGCGCGCCGCACGCCAAAAATACCAAAGAAGCAAGCTGCGGCTGCGCCGGCTGCTACACCGCGCTGCACGCGCTGGAGCTTTACGCAGAAGCGTTTGATAGTGTGAACGCGCTGGATAAACTGGAAGGGTTTGCGAGTTTTTTTGGTGCGGACTTTTATAAGCTGCCACGCAATACAGGCACCATCACCCTTGAAAAATCCACCTGGCAAATTCCTGAAACCCTAGCGTATCCCGATACAAGCCTGGTGCCGTTGCGCGCGGGTGAAGCTATTCCATGGCGGATGATTTAGTCGGGTGCAACACCTTTCCTGGCGTGATGCCAAGCCGCGATTTTCTGCTCACTGCTTTGATGCGGTGCGCATAGCGCTCGAGGCACTGGACCAAGATGAATGGCCGGCATTGGACGCAATCAATCAAGCCGCGATGCAGCGTGGCTTGTTAAATTATCGCCATCTGCCCGTTCGATTTATCGCGCCGGATGATCATCACGGAGAGTCGGCCTCTACCTATACCCTTGCGCATTATGAAACCCGCATTGCCGAGCGGGGCGAAATCGTCACGCGCGAAAACTGGCACGACTTTTTTAATGCTTTGCAGTGGCTCAGCTTTCCGCAATCCAAGGCGGCGATCAGCGAGATGCACACACGCTTACTTACTGCGCACGCACCGGAAGCCAAAGCCCGTTCCATCCCGCGTGATGTGTTGACGCTGTTTGATGAGGCCAGCGTCATCGTGGCATCGAGTGATGTCAGCCTGCTCGCGCTGATTCGAAATTTTCAGTGGCGCACACTATTTGTAGAGCGTCGCGCCGAGGTGATGGCGCATATGCATTTTTACCTTGCCGGGCATTCTGTACTTGAAAAAATGCTCAACCCATTCATCGGCATTACCGCAAAAGCGCTACTGCTGGAGGTCGATAAAACCTTTGCAGCTCAAAGCAAAAAAGCACAACTCAGCGAGCTGGATACGCGCGCCCGCGATTGGCTGATGACACCCGAAAATCTAACCAGCACCCGAAATTTAAATCCTCTGCCGATACTCGGCATTCTCGGCTGGGATGCACGCAACGAAGTCGCATCATTTTATGACGATACGCACTACTTCCGTAGCGGTCGTATCAGAGATGCGCACCAAGACGGTTGAAGTAAGCGGATCAAACTAGTCCGCATGCGATAATGGTCACGGAAGCTCATCAGACGGTCGCTGTGCATTTTATGTGCATAGAGGAAAGTCCGGACTCCATCGGGCAGGGTAGTGGGTAACACCCATCCATCGCGAGGTGAGGATTAGAGCTACAGAGACGAGCCAGTTAAGTCTGGGTGAAACGAGCAATCTCTACCTGGAGCAATACCAAATAGGCAGGTGCTGACGTGGCCCACGGAGCCTGCGGGTAGGTAGCTAGAGGCGTGCGGTAACGCACGTCCCAGAGGAATGACCGTCATAGCGTGAGGGGCAACCCAAACGCCGTAACAGAATCCGGCTTATCGGTGAGCTTCCACTTATTCAAGATTGGTTTGATGTGAATCGCACAGAT
>JAYWCO010000065.1:0-4397 GCA_043780475.1 Burkholderiales bacterium
TGCAATACTTCGCCATCTTTAATTCCTGAAAAAAATAGACCATGGAACTCATCATTCGCAGCCTCTCCAAGACCTATCCTAATGGTGTTCAAGCGCTCAAAAACGTGACACTGACCATCCCCAGCGGCATGTTCGGTTTGTTGGGTCCCAACGGGGCTGGTAAATCCAGCTTGATGCGCACGCTGGCGACGCTGCAGGATGCTGATAGTGGTTCAGCGCAAATGGGTACGCTGGATGTGTTGAATGATAAAGACGGCGTGCGGCGTCAGTTGGGTTATTTGCCTCAGGATTTCGGGTTGTATCCCAAGGTTTCCGCACTGGATTTGTTGACGCATTTTGCGGAGCTGAAAGGGCTCAATAACAAGACCGAGCGCCAGGAGATCGTGATCGGTTTACTGCGGCAAACCAATTTGTTTAATGTGCGCTTCAAGGCACTCGGTGGTTTTTCCGGCGGCATGCGTCAGCGCTTCGGTATTGCCCAGGCGTTGCTGGGTAATCCCAAGCTGATTATTGTGGATGAGCCCACCGCAGGGCTGGACCCGGAAGAGCGGGTGCGTTTTCATAATCTGCTTGCTGATATTGGTGATGAGGTCGTGGTTATTTTATCCACGCATATTGTTTCTGATGTAAGTGACCTGTGCCCGAACATGGCGATCATTAACAAAGGGGAAGTGTTGTTGACGGGGCAGCCGGATGCGCTTACGCACCGACTGAAAGGCCATATCTGGGCGGCATCGGTGGCGCGACATGATATTGAGGAAGCGAAGAAAAAATATCCGGTGATTTCAACCCGCCTGATGTCCGGCAAAACCCGCATTCATGTTATCAGTGACGCCGTGCCAGGTGCGGGGTTTGAAGCCGTTGAGCCGACCCTTGAAGATACCTATTTTGCGGCCATTGGCGGGCATCTGGGTAGTGCGGGTCAGGGTGAGGCAGATGTCCAGGTTGCCCTAGCTGATGTTTCAAACTAAGGGGCGCGCTATGGCTACCTCGGCATTAAAATCCATTGCCCTCTTTGAGCTTAAAACCCGCCTTTCGCGTATTTCCACCTGGGTTTATTTTGGCGTCTTTTTTACCATTGCTATGTTGTGGATTGCGGCTGCGGGCGGCATTTTCAAGGAAGCCAATATTTCTTTTGGCTCCGGCAAAGTGTTCATCAATTCACCGTTTGCGCTTTCGCAAACGGTCTCGATCCTGGGCATGTTCGGTCTCATCATTATGGCGACCGTGATGGGTCGTGCGGTGCAGCAGGATTTTGAATATCGCTCGCATCATTTTTTCTTTACCTCGCCGATCAATAAATTTCAGTATCTGGGAGGTCGATTTTTGGGCGCGTTCGTGGTGGTGCTGCTGATCTTCAGCAGTATCGGGCTCGGCGCATTCCTCGCTACTTTGCTTCCCGGACTTGATGCAGAGCGGGTGGGGCCGAATCGCCTACTGGCTTATTTGTGGCCGTATGTGATGATCCTGCTGCCTAACGCGTTACTCATAGGCAGTCTGTTTTTTGTGATCGCCACGCTGACCCGCAAAATGTTGCCGGTGTATATCGGCAGCGTGCTGGTGCTCATCGGCTATTTGATCGCGCTGCAACTCACGCGCGATCTTGATAATAAAACCATTGCGGCGTTGATCGATCCATTTGGTAGCTCGGCGATGGGGCGCATTACTGAATACTGGACAGTGGCCGAACGCAACTCTCGCCTGGTGCCGCTTGAAGGCGTGCTGCTGTGGAACCGGCTGCTATGGCTGGGCGTTGCCGCGAGCGCGACGGTATTCTGTTTTTGGCGCTTTTCATTTGCACAGTTTTCAGCTGAACGTGCAGTGAAAAAACCCAAGAAATCTAAAAATGAGAATCAAGATGTTGCATATGAAGAAACTGAAGAAAATACGGCTGCTGAAAGCGTAAATGCCCGGAAGGTCGCGTCTAGAAAGGCGTTAAAGGCCTCTGCCCCAAGTGGATTGTCAATGCTGCCGCGTTTGACCTGGCTTAATTTTATCGAGACGGTCAAGAATATTTATTTTGGCGTGCTGGTATTTGCGGGGCTGCTGTTTCTGATTTTTGCGGCCACCACATTAGGCGATGTGTATGGCACCAGTACCTGGCCGGTGACGTATCAAATCATTGGGCTGGTAAACGGCAGCTTCGCCTTATTTATGCTCATCATCATCACCTTTTATGCAGGCGAGCTGGTGTGGCGCGAGCGTGATCAGCGGCTGGATCAAATCCTCGATGCCATGCCGTCGCCTACCTGGTTGCCATTGACCGCCAAGCTGCTGGCATTGATGCTGGTGCCGCTGGTGCTGCAATTAATGTTGATGGTTTGCGGGATCGCGATTCAGGCATCGAAGGGTTATTTTAATTTTGAGCTGGGCCAGTACGCCGTCAACATGTTGGGTATTTCATTGCTCGATTATTGGCTGTTATGCGCGTTGGCGATTGCGATCCACAGCGTGATCAATAATAAATACCTCGGTCATTTTTTGATGATCGTGTATTACCTGCTGATCTCGTTTGCCGGCCTGATGGGCTTTGAGCACAACCTGTATAAATTTGGTTCCGTTCCTTCCGTCACCTATTCCGATATGAATGGCTACGGCCATTTTTTGCCGCGCCTGTTTACGTTTCAGGCGTATTGGACGGCGGCGGCTATTCTGTTGGTGCTGGCGGGTTATTTGTTTTGGATGCGTGGTACCGCCTCTGGCTGGCGCGAGCGGTGGGTGGTTGCGCGTAGCCGCGTGACTAAGCCGTTGCTCGCCATCAGTGCGGTGGTTGGGCTGGCGTTTATCGGTTTAGGCAGCTTTATTTTTTACAACACTAATGTGCTGAACCGCTATCAAACCGCCAACGAGGGCCAGCAGCAGCAGGTGGCATATGAGAAGCAATACAAAGCCACGGCTCAGGATGCGCAGCTGCGCATCACCGGGGTGAAAGTCAAAACGGATTTGTTTCCGCGCGAGCAGCGGGTACGCATGGCCGGAACATATCAGCTTAAAAATAAAAATGACCAAGCCGTTGAAAAAATTCAATTGGGATTCGTTAAAGGTCCGGCACTGATTTACCACCAGCTTGAATTCAGCGTACCCGCTGAGCTGATAGAGAATAATGAAAAATTGGGCGTCCGCGTTTATAAATTTAAAACGCCGGTGGCAGCCGGTGCCGAAACGACCTTAACGTTTGATATTGAACAACCTACCAGAGGGTTTGAAAATTCAGGCTCCAATACCGAAGTGGTTTACAACGGTACTTTCATTAACGGGGCCAGCATCCTTCCCGTCATTGGCTATCAGGATGGCTATGAAGTAGCGCGCGACCAGGATCGCAAAAAATTCGGGCTCGCCGCCAAAGAACGCATGCCGGATCGTGATGATGTTAAAGGTCTACAGCGCAATTACATTTCAAATGACTCAGACTGGATTGATTTTGAAGCTACCGTAGGTACGGAAGGCGATCAAATCGCCATTGCGCCCGGTTATCTGCAGCGCGACTGGCAGGAAAATGGCCGTCGCTATTTCACTTACAAAATGGATGTGCCGATTCTGAATTTCTTCGCTTTTCAGTCAGCGCGCTATGAAGTAAAAAGGGACGTCTGGAAAGGCCCGACGGGCGATGTGCCGATCGAAATTTATTATCAGCCCGGGCACAGCTTTAATCTTGATCGCATGTTTGCCAGCGTGAAGGCGTCGCTCGCCTATTACACAGAGGCATTCGGGCCGTATCAGCATAAACAATTCCGGATTATTGAGTTCCCGCGCTACGCGAGTTTTGCGCAGGCGTTTCCGAATACGATTCCGTATTCAGAGGCCATTGGTTTTATCGCCCGCGTGCGCGAAGATGACCCGAAAGATCTGGACTATCCGTATTACATTACCGCACACGAGGCAGCGCATCAGTGGTGGGCGCATCAAGTCATTGGCGGCGCCGTTCAGGGTGGCACCATGCTGTCAGAAACGCTGGCACAGTATTCCGCGCTGATGGTGATGAAGCAAAAATATGGCGAAGCCAAGATGCAAAAATTCCTGGCCTATGAGCTGGATCGGTATCTGATGGGCCGCGCCTTTGAGCAGAAAAAGGAATTGCCACTTGGACGCGTTGAAAATCAGGGTTATATCCATTACAACAAGGGCAGCCTGGTGATGTATGCGCTTCAGGATTATATAGGCGAAAAAAATGTCAATGCAGCGATTAAAGCGTTCCGCGAGGAGACCGCCTACAAAGGCCCGCCGTATCCAAATTCCACCATGCTCATTAAGCGTTTCCGCGAAGTCACGCCACCGCATCTGCAATACATCATCGACGATATGTTTGAGCATATTGTGCTCTACGATAACCGCGCTGCCAAAGCGAGCTACAAGACATTGGCGAATGGTAAATTCGAGGTCACGCTAAACGTGATCGC
>JAYWCO010000066.1:0-2941 GCA_043780475.1 Burkholderiales bacterium
AAGCCGGTCTGCATTTTGCGCATGATGCTGGATCCCCAACCAATAACTTTAGCCGTGCCGTTGACAAAAAAGCCATCAATGATGGTCACGTCACCAAACTTCCATAAGGCCGCCCCCAGCTTGCGGGCACCGCTGGCAAAGAACCAGTCATTGAAGCGGTCAAAGCCATATTTTTGTTCAAGGATATTGACCCAGAAACCGGCCTTAGCGCGAATCACGGCGGGCAGCTCGGGCTTGATAATGTAGCCATACCAGGCCGTCGCCGCACCGGCGAAAGCAAACCAGAATGGTAGCGACAGGAAGCCATGCAAAATCATCGCGCCTGTGCCAGGAAATTCTTCTTTTAATTCACGCATGGTTTCGGAGACCTTGATCGCGCCATCAAAATAGCCGCCGTAGAGCATCGGCTCAATCAACATCGCGCCAATAACCACGGATGGGATCGCCAATAAAATGAGCGGCAACCACACCACCCAGGATGCCTCATGCGGCTTTTCACCCAGGGCTAAACCGTGATGGTGGTGGCCATCATGCGCATCATGCGCGTGATGGTCGGCCTGTCCCTTATGCACTGCGTGTGCTACGTGCGCTGCATGCACACTAAAGCGTTCTTCGCCGTGAAAAGCAAAAAACACCAGCCGGAATGAATACAGCGCACCGACGAATACACCGAGCAATGCCGCCACATAGGCAATCGATGCCCCGGGGGTGTGCGAGGCATGTATCGCTTCAATGATGCTGTCTTTGGAAAAGAAACCGGCAAACGGTGGAAAGCCCGCATTGGCGAGCGCACCAATCAGCATCGTGAAATAAGTGATCGGTAAATATTTACGCAAGCCACCCATTTTGCGCATGTCTTGCTCGTGATGCATGGCGATAATCACCGAGCCTGCACCGAGGAACAATACCGCCTTGAAGAACGCATGTGTCATCAAATGGAACACGCCTGCCGAGTAAGCCCCTGCACCAAGCGCCATCGTCATATAGCCCAACTGCGATAGCGTGGAGTAGGCCACCACGCGCTTGATATCGTATTGAACAATCGCAATCAGCGCCATGAAAAAAGCCGTAATCGCACCAATGATCAATACAAACGACAGGGCAGTCTCGGACATTTCAAACAGGGGTGACATGCGTGCCACCATAAAAATACCCGCTGTCACCATGGTCGCGGCATGGATCAGTGCTGAGATCGGAGTGGGGCCTTCCATGGAATCGGGTAGCCAAACATGCAATGGAAATTGTGCTGATTTACCCATCGCGCCAATGAACAAACAAATACAAGTGACCGTGATGAGTGACCATTGCCAGCCCGGGATCAGCTCGATCATGGTGTCTTTAAGCTCTGGTGCGCGCGTGAACGCGACGGCATAGTCGAGCGTACCCATATAGGCAAACACCAGGCCGATGCCGAGCAAAAAGCCAAAGTCACCGACACGGTTAACCAGGAAGGCTTTCAGATTCGCGTAGATCGCGGTGGGGCGGGTGTACCAGAAGCCGATCAGTAAATACGAGACCAGTCCCACCGCTTCCCAACCAAAAAATAATTGCAGGAAGTTATTCGACATGACCAGCATCAGCATCGAAAACGTGAACAGCGAGATATACGCGAAGAAGCGCGTGTAGCCTTCGTCTTCAGCCATATAGCCAATGGTGTAGATATGCACCATCAGCGAGACAAATGTCACCACCAACATCATCATGACCGTTAATGAATCGATCAGAAAGCCGATTTCAAATTTGATCCCGCCGGATACCAGCCAGGTATAAACCGAGCCGTTGAAGCTCTTGCCGGCCAGGACATCCTGGAAAATAAAACAGGACAAAACAAACGCGGCCAACACCCCAAAAATGGTCACGCTATGCGCGAACGCACGACCGCTTTTGCCCAACATGCGTGCAAAAAAACCGGCCAGAATAGCGCCTGCCAACGGCAACAACGGAATACAGAGTAGGGCTAATTTATTTTCGATCATAATTTTTTCTGGGCGCGCTGAATACAGCCAACCTTAACCTTTTAGCGTGCCGATATCGTCAACATTGATGCTGCGCAGATTGCGGAACAGGATCACCAAAATAGCTAAGCCAATGGCCGATTCGGCTGCCGCCACGGTGAGAATAAAGAACACCATCACCTGCCCCGCCAGATTTCCCCAGTGATGCGAGAACGCGATGAAATTCATATTAACGGCCAGCAGCATCAATTCAATCGCCATCAGCAGCACGATAATATTTTTGCGATTCAAAAAAATACCCGCAACCGAAATTGCGAACAAAATGGCGGAAAGCACCAGATAGTGTGGAAGCGTAATCATGGCTGTTTGCTTTCTTCAGGCATGGGCAGGGAGGGCAGATCTTTTTCTGCATCCATTTTAATAATCTTCAAACGATCACTGGCCTTAACCCGAACCTGATCGCCGACATTTTGTGATTTGGCTGCTTTGCGCGGGCGCAGTGTCAGCGCAATCGCCGCCACAATCGCGACCACTAAGATCACCGCAGCGAGCTCAAACGGCAATAAATAATCGGTATATAAAATACGTCCCAGCTCTTTGGTATTGGATACCGCTGCAGGCGCAGCAGGCAACATCTGCTCGGTGAGATGAAAGCCTTTGCTGGTAATCAGCAGCACCATTTCAACCACCATCAGGGTGGCCACCGTGGCGGCGACGGGCAGATATTTCCAAAACCCTTCGCGCAGCTTTTCAAAATTAATATCCAGCATCATGACCACAAACAGGAATAGCACCATCACCGCACCGACATACACCAGGATTAAGGTGAGCGCTAAAAACTCTGCATAAAGCAGCAGCCACAGCGCGGCAGCGGTGAAAAATGCGAGCACCAAAAATAGCACCGCATGCACCGGGTTTTTTGCCGAGATGACGCGCAGCGCAGAGATCACCAGCACTGACGCAAAGATATAAAAGATGATGGATTG
>JAYWCO010000067.1:0-2985 GCA_043780475.1 Burkholderiales bacterium
CAGACCCGTTTGAGGGCATGAATCGGGCCACTTACACCTTCAATGACAAGGTTGATACAGCGCTGCTCAAGCCAATCGCCCAAGGCTACAAGGCGGTCACCCCACAATTTGCGCGTACCGGTGTGTCCAATGCGTTTTCCAATATTGGCGATGTGGGCACAGCCGTCAACGGGCTCTTGCAAGGTAAGCCGGGCAATGCACTGTCAGATGTAGGCCGCTTCCTGGTGAATACCACCATCGGCCTACTCGGCTTATTTGATGTCGCCACCCCGATGGGCCTTGAAAAACATAATGAAGATTTTGGCCAAACATTAGGCAAATGGGGCGTCGAGAGTGGGCCCTATTTAGTTATTCCGCTATTGGGGCCTTCAACACTGCGCGATCTGGTGGCGCGCCCCGTGGATAGCTATACCGGTTATTTCCGTTATATCGATCACATCCCCACCCGCAACAGCACGTTTGGATTAGAGATTATTGATTTACGCGCTAATTTACTGGGCGCTTCCGATACGTTAGATACAGCTGCGCTCGATAAATATCAATTCATGCGTGATGCATTTTTGCAACGACGTTTGAGCCAGGTTTATGACGGCAAAGTCCCGCAGGAAAAGCGCGACAAGCTGGAGGATGATCTTGATACCCCCAACACCGCCAAGCCACCCGCATCTGCACCTGCACCTGTCCCTGCCGTGGCTCCACCCGTCAACCCCGGCGTTAACGATAAGCCCATCGATAAGCCCATCGATAAACCCACCGATAAAACGCCTGATAAAGCTGTGCAAAAATAATGCGCGCGGATTCGTTTGGGTTATCGTTCAGCCTGATGCTGGTGTTCCTGGCTTTTTGCCTGCTGATGGCGGGGGTGCTGGCATTTTGTTTACGCGAGCGGCGCAAAATTGATGATGTTGATGCTGAGGTTGAACCCGCTCAGCTACCATCATTGACTGCCGATATATTGACCGAGCAATTTATTGCCAACCCGCAAAATATGGCTGATGACAACCGTGTCGCAATGGTGTTATTTGGCGCCATTATTGGCGGTGCGGCGCTCGCGCTGATGACAGGTTATCTGGTATTTTTTCGCGATTGGTAACCTGAGTTTTATTCGTGCTGCCCCATGTTGACTTAGGCATCAACCACTAACCACAGCCACGATACAGCGCTTTACAGCCTCGACATCAATATCCATTACCTCGAATCGTTGCGGCAAATCTTCCAGCCCTTCAAAGCCCGCGCGGCGTGCGGGTTTGCGACCTAACGCCTCAATCATGCTTGCTTCAAATTTAGCCGACAACGCGGTTTCAAGACACACCATCGGCACATTTGGCTCGCGATGCTCCAACGCTACCTTGAGTCCGTCTGCCGTATGGGTGTCAATCTCGATTTGATACTGCTCCCAAGTGCTGCGGATGACGCGCATTCGATCGGCATGGCTACTGGTGCCCGAGACGAAGCCAAATGCGGGCAAGCGAGGCCAGTAAGGGCATTGGCTAATATCGAACCCGCCTTCCTGCTCAACTTTCCGCATGAGTTCACGCACCACGGCTGGGTCACGCCAAACCAGATCAAGCAGGAATCTTTCAAAGTTTGAAGCCTTTGAAATATCCATCGACGGGCTGGAGGTTTGCTGCGTCTGGGCCGTATTGCGGGGGCGATATTGGCCGGTTCTGAAAAACTCATCCAGCACATCATTCTCGTTGGTGGCCACGATCAGTTGTTTAACCGGCAGGCCCATCATGCGTGCAATATGCCCGGCCAGCACATTGCCAAAATTACCGGAAGGAACCGCGAATGAAACCTTTTCGGCGTTGGTTTTGGTCGCCGCAAAATAGCCTTTGAAATAATAAACGACTTGCGCGATGATACGTCCCCAGTTAATGGAATTCACCGCGCCAATTTTATAGTGGGACTTGAACGCCAAATCATTTGCAACCGCCTTAACCATATCCTGACAATCATCAAATACCCCTCGCACAGCAATATTGATGATGTTTTCATCCTGCAAGGAAAACATTTGCGCGCACTGGAATGGCGACATTTTGCCGTGCGGTGACAGCATAAATACCCGCACGCCGGTTTTACCTTTCATGGCATATTCAGCGCTTGATCCGGTGTCGCCTGAAGTGGCGCCGAGGATATTGATTTCTGCGTTACGTTTGGTCAGCACATATTCAAATAAATGCCCCAAAAACTGCATCGCAATATCTTTGAAGGCGAGCGTCGGGCCATTGGAGCATTGCAAAATATGCAGATTAGGCTCAAGGGTGCGAAGAGGGGTGATGTCAGCACTGCCAAACACCTCCGCCGTGTAGGTTTTGGCAATAATCGCTTTAAGATCAGCCGCAGGAATATCCGTTGCATAACGATGAATAATTTCATAGGCCAAGTCCTGGTAAGACATAGGGCGCATGGCGGCTAGCTCTTCTTCGCTCAGCACCGGGTAAGTCTGCGGCAAATAAAGCCCGCCATCCGGGGCCAGGCCCTCCAGCAAAATATCGCAAAAGTGTTTAGCTGGCTTCGCATGATCGGTAAAGGTTCCGTGTACGTATGCGTGGGCCACATCACCGCGTGTAGAAATATAGTTCATTGAGGTATTTTCAATTCAATTCTTCCAGTCTGATGCGCACCACTTTGCCGACGATAGTGGGCAAGCTCTCAATTTTTTGGATAGCAGCGTTGGCATTTTGTTCAATGCAGCGGTGCGTCAGGATAATCACATCCACAATATCTTCGCCCTCCTCGGCTTCTTTTTGCAGCATGGCGTCAATTGAAATATCGCTATCAGCCAGCATCCGCGTGACATCCGCCATGACGCCAGGTTTATCGTATGCCGAGATACGTAAATAGTACGCGGTTTCGATTTTTTCAATCGGCAAGATAGGCGTATCACGCAGCTGATCGGGCTGAAATGCCAGATGCGGCACGCGGTGTTCCGGGTCAGATGTCAGCATGCGCGTCACATCCACCAAATCTGCAATTACCGCA
>JAYWCO010000068.1:0-8656 GCA_043780475.1 Burkholderiales bacterium
CAGTATCCGGAGGGGTGGATGAGCGGTTTAAGTCATACGCCTGGAAAGCGTACGTAGGTTAATAGCCTACCGCGGGTTCGAATCCCGCCTCCTCCGCCACAGATTAAAAAGCGCCTTATGCAAATTAGGCTTTTTTTATTTAGAGCGGCGTCTATTAGATCAACATGTGCCCATCATGTTGCGCATTTACCTCACCAACTCAACCAGCCATTCGCTCGCGCATTAGGTGCGATACACCATCTACTAGCGCAACTAGCAAAATCATCGCGACTAGCACGGTCCCGGTATCATGATATTGGAGCAGGCTGAGATGGTAATAAAGTAATTGCCCCAGGCCACCGGCACCGATAACGCCCAGCACGGCGGCGGCGCGGATATTATTTTCCCAGCGGTATAAGGTGTAGCTCGCGATTTGTGGCAGCACCACGGGCAGCGTGCCATAAGCGAATGCAGCGACCGCGCTGGCGCCATTGCGACGCAGCGCAGAATACGGCTCTGCTGGTGCATTCTCGAGAGCATCAGCGAGCAGGCGACCGAGCACGCCAGCGGTGTGAAAGGCGAGAGCCAGCGTACCGGGAAACGGCCCCAGCCCAGCGGCGATCACCAGCATGCTGGCCCACACTAGTTCTGGTACAGCGCGCAAAAAATTAAGTAGGCCCCGTGCGAGGCAGCGCATAAATTTACCGTTCATGCCTGCCGCCGGCACGGCGATAACGAGCGCAAATAATAATGCGATGACCGTCGCGAGAAACGACATCGCAACCGTTTCGATGGTCGCCCACGCGACTTTTGCCAAAAATTTTGAATCGGTTTCGAGCGGAAAAAAACCGGTAAACAAATCCAGCATTTTGGCGGCAGATTCCATTGAAAAAAGACCACGCCATTCACCGCGCAAGCTGGCAAATGAGGCCATTACCAGCGCAGCCATCGCCAGCAATATCCAGCCAGCACGACGCCGTGGTGGTGGTGGCACTGCCAATACTGCAGTAGGCGGGCTGGATGCCGCATTCATATTTAACCCAGCCATGATCGTAGCTGCTTGCTGATGATGTCCGCCATCCAGACCAGCGCCACGAACGCGGCGAGCATGGTCACCACTTCGCCACCGGCCAACATGCGCATCGAGAGATCCATCTGCTGGCCCAATCCGCCCGCACCAACAAAGCCCAAAATAACGGATGAGCGAATCGCACACTCCCAGCGAAACACGCTGTAGGAGACCATCTCCGGCAAGCAGCTTGGCAGCGTGGCGTACAGGAATGCCTGGCTGCGAGAAGCGCCGTTAATCAATAGCGCATCGGCGCTGCGGGCGTCCTGCGATTCCATGATTTCCAAAAAAACTTTACCCATCATGCCGCAATAGGTGAGCGCAATCGCCAGTACGCCAGCGGTATCTCCCAAGCCAATAGCGCGCACAAACAGCAGCCCCCAAACTAGCTCGGGAATGCTGCGCAGCATAATCAGCAAGCCCCGCACCGCGTGACGAACTATGTTGGGTAGCCAAGCTATCTGCCCCCGGCCAATGCGCGAAATTGACAGGGTGCGGGTGGCAATCAACGCCAACGGCACCGCAAATATCAACGCCAATGTAACCCCCGCCGTCGCGACGGCAATGGTTTGCCAAGTCGAAACCAGCATCAGTTTCAGAAACGCCGCGTCGTGCGCGGGCGGGAAGAACGAGGCCAAAAATTGCCGTGTGGCTTTGAGGCTGGATGCATCCAGCAGCGTCCACGGCTTGAATTCAGTCACAACCAGGCAGCCCAGAATCACCAACGCCAGCACCCAGGTGGCGATTAAGCGCTCATGCCAGGCAGGGTCACATATTGAAATACGGTTTGCTGTCATCAAAAACAGCGCGCTGTGATCGGTGCAGTCGCTGCGGGTGCGGCTGTCGGCAAATCGGCTACGTTGGGTTTGACCATGCCTGCTGCTTCTTCAAACTCCGCGCCGTAAAGATCAGCAAGCGCTGCTTCATCGACACAATGAGCCGCTAGATCAAAATGGATGCGTCCTGCTTTCAGGCCAATCAATCGGCTAAAGCGTGCGCGTGCTAGTTGTACATCATGCAGGCTGACCACCAGCGTTGCGTGACGCGCACTGGCCTCATCCTGAATGGTTTTAAGCGCTGACAAACCCAGCGCCGGGTCCAGTGCGGAGACGGGCTCATCGAGCAGCAAAAGTGGCGCAGTGGACACTAGCATGCGTGCCAAGCCCACGCGCTGGCGCTCGCCGCCAGAAAGTCGATCACAGCGCAGCCATAGTTTGTCATCAACCTTGAATCGCACCAATGCCGCAAACGCCAATGCGGCGTCCTGTGGTTTGTAGAGCGACCATAGCGATGCCATGATGCTGGTATGGGCGAGGGCTCCCGCCATGACCGCATTGACGACGCGTTGGCGCGGTGGCAAGGGGGGTGATTGCGGCGCTAAAAAAATGCCGCCGCGTAATGAATGCAGCGCTGATTTTGAAAGTGTCCAAGGGATCGTACTGTTCATTGACAGCGTGCCGCTGGCAGGCTTGATCGCACAGGCCAGGGTGTGAAGCAGGGTGGTTTTGCCTGCGCCAGAAGGGCCGATGACCGCAACCTGCTCGCCGACCATCAGATCCAGCGAGATATTGTCCAAAATCGTGCGCACGTCGTCGCCACGGCCCAGCCGTACGGTGAGGTTTGCAAGCGATATGGTCATGGCATCAAAAATTTTTTGCGGCAGCATCGGAGTTTCCCTGAGGAAGCCCCGATGATGCTAAAGGTTGCGATTTTTTTAGACAGAAATGCTGCTTACTTCAGCAGGCCGGCCGATAACGCAGCCTCTTCTATGCCTTTGTAATTTGCAGCTTTGGTAGGAATAAATCGTGAGGCACGTTGCAGCTTCAAAATTTCAGCGTCGGCCGGATTCTTTGGATCAAGCGCCAAAAATGCATCGGTTATTTTTTTGATCAGCGCCGGATCAAGATCGCCACGCACGGTCCAGTTGTAGTCGTAATAGGGCGGGGTGGTGTAGAACACGCGGACTTGTTTATCGTCGATTTTTTTCTCGGCGAGCATTTTTTCGTAGACGGAAACATTCAACGCACCGGCGTCGACTTTACCGCCCGCTACTTGAAGCGCGGTTGCATCATGCGCACCCGAAAAAGCAACACGCTTGAATGTTTTATCCGGGTCGAGACCTTCTTTAAGCAAAAATGCGCGCGGCATCAAATGGCCTGAGGTCGAAGAGGGTGCGCCAAACGTAAAGGTTTTATCTTTCAGATCTTTCAGGCTTTTGATACTGGAACCTGTTTGGGTGATAAAGACGGAACGAAATTTTTCATCCTCTTCGCGCTGGACAATCGGGATCGCCGTTTTGTTGGTTTTGTTATAAGCCTGCACGAACGTGAAGCCGCCATACCAAACCATATCAATTTTTTTGGCGGCCAGTCCTTCAACGGTTGCGGCATAGTCAGACACGGGCGTAAATTCAACCTTCATGCCGATTTTACTTTCCAGATATTTGCCTAGAGGCTCAAATTTGCGCTGCAGCTCAGTGGGATTTTCATCGGGAATAGCCGATACTTTCAGGGTTGTTTGGGACTGCGCGGCGAATGCAAAAAATACCGCAAGCCCGGCAAACAGGGTATTTAAAGTGCGTGAACGGTCGGGTATCATCATGGCAAACTCCTAGAGAGGAAAATGAACTTAAGTCGATAGTTATATAAATAAAGAAGATTAAAAATTGAAACTGGAAGCAGAGCTGGATCGTATTGCAGATCGTAAAATAACGCTACACTTCTGATGCTTTAAATTGCCGTCATTACTTCGCCACCGCGCTTAAAAAATGAAAAATACGATAATTGCTCAATCGCCGCAGCTTCTCAAGTCACCGCTAATAGCCCCAGCATCCATAGCACCCTCAGTACATTATCGTATTGTTGATCAATTAAACATTGATGAAGTGGCGGAACGCGCCAAACTCATAAAAGGTTTGCGCCACACGCCCGCCACGATTGAACCCAAGTATTTTTATGATCAGCTGGGCTGTGCCTTGTACGCCGCGATTTGCCATTTGGATGAGTATTACCCGACCCGGACTGAGCGCGCTATTTTTCAGACCTATCGCGATGAGATTGCGCAGGCGATGGGCAAGATCGATACATTTGTGGATGTGGGTGCGGGCGATTGTTGCAAAGCGCTCAGTTGGCTGCCATTCATTGAGCCCCGTCGCTATCTTGCGGTGGATATTGCTGCGCCCTCGCTTGAGACGGCGCTGGCCACCATGGCGCCAGAATTTCCCGATACCGAAATGCTGGGGCTGGCCACGGATTTTTCTAAATCCTTGAATATTCCTGCTGAACTGCTCAGCGGCCGAGTGACTTTGTTTTATCCCGGTTCGAGTATCGGTAATTTCACGCCAGACGCAGCCATATGCTTTCTTCGACAGATGCGCCGATACGCGACGGGTGGCTTGTTGATTGGTGTCGATGCCAAGAAAGATGAGGCGCTGCTGGACGCGGCTTATGCAGATGCACTGGGCGTGACGGCTGCGTTCAACCTGAATGCACTAAGGCATATTAACCGCGTGATTGGCAGCGATTTCGATGAAACAAAATGGCGTCATGTTGGCCACTACAATGCGGCTCTGGGGCGTATTGAAATGCACCTCCAATCGACTGCATCGCAAGCCGTAAAAATTGATGGTGTGGCCCGACCCTATGAGGCAGGTGAACGCATTCATTCCGAGAATTCCTATAAATATGATGAGCAGGAATTCACCGCAATGTTACGCCACGCGGGTTTTAACGAGGTGCGAGTGTGGACCAATGAGGCGCGCGCATTTTGGGTTTTTTATGCCGAGTGATGTTAATTCGGCAGAGCAATATTTTGGGCCAAGCGTAATCCGCTAAACTGCCAGCGTGCCTCAGGCGGGAAAAAATTACGGTAACTGGCACGAACATGTTGCTGCGGGGTAGCGCAGGAGCCGCCGCGCAATACAAACTGATTGCACATGAATTTTCCATTGTATTCGCCCACCGCACCCGCCGCAGGAACGTAGCCGGGATAGCCAAGATACGCGCTCCCCGTCCATTCCCACACATCGCCAAACATTTGCTGAGGATGATCCGATAAGGTTTCTTCTTGTATGGCTAGCGGATGCAGCGCGCGGCTCTCCTGAAAATTACCTGCAACATTGATTTGTGCGGCCGCATGTTCCCATTCAGCCTCAGTCGGCAGCCGTGCGCCACGCCATCTTGCATACGCATCTGCTTCAAAAAAACTCACATGACAAACAGGCGTGTTAGCATCAATTTCGATCATGCCGTGCAGCGTGAAGGTCAGCCATTTGTCGACATGTTGTTCCCAGTACAGCGGTGCTATTACGCGATTGGCATTTACCCAATCCCAGCCCATGGATAACCATAGCTCGGCCCGCAGGTAACCACCATCGTCGATAAACGCAGCAAAGTCGCCATGTGTAACCGGATGCGAGGCGAGCTCGAAGGGCGCTAAAAATACCTGGTGTTGCGGGGATTCATTGTCGAACGCGAACTGATTGCCCGCATGCCCCACTGTAACCAGGCCGCCTGCGTATTGATGCCAGCGTGGCTTGCGCGTTTCGATAGGGATGAGCGGCCATCGGGATTGGTAGGCGGGCTTTAGCGGGTTTTTTGCAAGCAAATGTTTTAGATCGGTAAGGATCAATTCCTGATGCTGTTCTTCATGGTTGCAGCCTAACCAGGCCAATTCCACTAATTCACTATTCAGTGGCTGATCATCGCGCAGATTCGACAGGAGTTGCACCATGCGTTCAGTGACCGAATAACGGTAGGCCAGCACGGTTTCCAAATCAGGGCGCGAGATCAAGCCTCTTTCGGCGCGTGGGTGTTTATCGCCGACACCGTTGTAGTACGAGTTGAACAACACCTTGAACGATGGATCGAAAGGCTGAAAGTTCGGCTGCCAGCGCTCAAGAATAAAGGTTTCAAAAAACCAGCTCGTATGCGCGAGATGCCATTTGGCGGGGCTGGCATCGGGCATCGATTGCAGCCCTGCGTCTTCACTGGAAAGCGGTGCAACCAATGCGGACGTTTGTGCCCGAACCTTGAGAAATCGGGATAACAAAACATGATTTGTACCGATGTTTGATGCAACGGCGCCGGCACGAGAAGCTACAGTATTGATTGCAGGATTTTGTGCCATGTTTTTGCTATGCCTCGATAAATTGAATGCGGGCTTCCGCTATGGGTTTTTGGGCGTCTGCGGTGGTAGTGCCCTGCCAAATCATGTATCGACTATTAACGAACCACTACCTTGGCAGCGCCCTCAGTGACTTCACCGATTACCGCGGCATGATTGAATCCATCGGCTCTAAAAATCGCCAGAACCTCATCAACAATTGACGGGTCGCACGCTACCAATAAGCCGCCAGAGGTTTGTGGGTCAGTTAACAAATCACGGTGTGCTTGACCGAATTTTGGATCGATGCTGACGTCATGCCCGTAACCGTCCCAATTACGGCCTGATGCACCGGTGACAAAGCCATCTTTCGCCATTTGTAGCACGCCGGGGATAAGCGGCAGTTTGTCAAAATCAATGGTGGCGCCAGCTTTTGAACCACGGCAAAGTTCCAGCAAATGGCCGAGAAGCGCAAAGCCTGTCACGTCGGTCAAGGCGCGAACGCCGGAAAGGGCGCCGAGCTGAATGCCAGGCTTATTGAGCTTGGTGGTGGACGCAATCATGGCGGCATAACCTTCGGCACTCAGTTTTTCCTTTTTCAGCGCAGCCGATAACACGCCGACACCCAGCGGCTTGCTCAGAATCAATTGATCGCCGGGCTTGGCGCCGGCGTTGCGTTTTAAATTTTTGGGGTTGACGATGCCGATCGCGACCAGACCATAAATCGCCTCGACAGAATCAATCGTATGGCCACCTGCAATCGGGATACCCGCATCGCGGCAAACTGCTTCGCCACCGTCGAGAATCAATTTGATCTGATCGAGCGGCAGGGTGTTAATCGGCATGCCGACCAGCGCCAGCGCAAACAAGGGTGTGCCACCCATGGCGTAAACATCGGAGATTGCGTTGGTGGCGGCAATGCGCCCGAAGTCATAGGGATCATCCACAATCGGCATGAAGAAATCGGTCGTGGCGACGATGGCCTGCGTTTCATTAATTTGGTAGACCGCCGCGTCGTCAGATGTCTCGATGCCGACCAATAATTCTTTCGGGATGAACGGATTGCCTGATTTGGAAATAATCTGTTGCAAGATCGCGGGTGCAATTTTGCAGCCACAGCCGCCGCCATGTGAAAGTGATGTAAGGCGGGGAATGTTTTTGATTTCTGCGGGGGCGTTCATGCGAGTCTCCGGAAGGGGCAATTAATAAATAAAAAAGATTCTACGCCGACAGTGCCGTATCGGTTTCAATAAAGGATCGATTTGAGTTCGTGTTCCTCCTAATCAGGCTGAATGAGCGAATCTATGATGCGTTTTAATGCGTCACGTTCGGTTGCGGGTAAAAATAGTTTTGCGCGCGCTTGGCATGCAATATTCAGACGTAACAAAAAGTTGGTGTCGTTCATACATTTTTGCAGTAATGAGGCCAGTGCTTTGGCGTCACCCACCGGAAAATAGCCCGCGTAATTTTTCCCCAACATACCGATGTTACCGGACATTTCAGACGCTAATACGGGCGTGCCGGAGACGATGGCTTCGACAATGACGTTCGCGCCGCCTTCCATGATTGAGGGGTGCAGCAGTAAATGCGAGCGTTTGATGGCAGCACGCGTAAGGCCGTGTGAAAGTTGGCCGACCCAATGATAGCGGGCATCTTCAGCCATTTTTGCCTCAGAAGCCTCTCCCAGAGCGGAGTTCAATGCTGAACCAATATGCAATATATGAATCGGTGCATCTACGGGGAGATGATCGAACGTACGCAAAATGGTCGCAGGATCTTTCTCGGCGCGCAAATGCCCGACGACCACGCAATTCAGTTTGCCTTTTGGCTTAACTGCGGGGGCAAGCGGTTTGGCTGACTGAAAGACGACATGGGTTTTTTTGCGGTAGGGCGTTGGCACGTATTGGATCGCATCTTCTTGCAGCACAATAAGTGCATCGGCCATCCGCAGCGATTCTTGCGCATCAATGTTATGTGGTAAATCTTTATAAAGGTCAGTACCTGTGAGAACGACGATAATCGGCTTGTCATGATGTTCGTGCCGAAATTGCTGGATGATGCCTGCGCTACGGCGTGCGTGCAGCGCGATCAGTATCTGGGTTGTTTCAGACTCATTGGACTTAGCCGTGCGGGAATCGCCTTGTACAATAACTCGATAATCAGCTGATAACAGTGATTGCCAGCGATGCGCGGTACGCCAGTTACCGTTATTGGCATCGGCTTGGTAAGGTGTGGCAATCGTGATAATTTTTGGATGCTGAGTCAAGGTAAGTTTGAAGCGCGTGATGTGAGTGTGTGCGTGATGTAATGGCGACCAAGGTTAAATATTTAAGATAAAAATGGATAGCTTTCCACAAGACTCGATTCAGCTAAATACAGCCTTGCAGGTTCAGCGAAAGTATACGCTCGACCTTTATGCGGATTTGCCAACGCGGCTGTGGACCCCTGCGACCGTACCGTATCTAGCTCATATCAATCCACCGCTGTGGGAGCTGGGGCATATTG
>JAYWCO010000069.1:0-8641 GCA_043780475.1 Burkholderiales bacterium
GCGCGAGGCCAGCAAATTGCCGGCGCTGTCTGTGTTGCCTGCCACGGCCTGGATGGAATGAGCGCAATCTCTGCCAACCCGAATATTGCCGGCATGCCTCCGCAGTATATCGCCAAGCAGCTCGAACACTTCAAAAATGGCGTTCGTAAAAACGCCATTATGCAGGGCATGGCCGCGAATCTAACAGCCGATGATATGAAAGCGCTTGGCGAATACTATTGGTCGCAAGCGCCAAAATACAATGCGGTGGCGCGAGACAACGGTCTGGCCGAGCAGGGACAACAAATTTATCGCGGCGGTATACGAGATGCAAAAGTGCCGGCCTGCGCAGGCTGCCACGGTGGCGCGGGCGCAGGTCTGCCCGCCATTTATCCGCGCCTCGCGGGTCAATGGCCGGAATATACCGCGCTTCAGCTAAAAGCGTATGCAACTGGTGAGCGTAAACATCCGGTCATGAACACGATTGGCGGCCGCATCAAAGATCAAGAAATGGCCGCACTGGCTGAGTACTTGGCCGGAATGCGCCCTGCAAAATAGTGCGGCTGTAAAGCACACCGCCTTCAGTCCAGAAGGCGGTGTTGCTTTAATAGTCGATTGACGGTGGTCATTACAACAACAACGATTGACTGCCTTGTGCGCCCACCCCCACCGTAAAAAACTTGGCTTGATTACGCCCGCCACGCTTTGCGGCATAGAGCGCCAAATCAGCGCATTTCATTAATGTCTCCCGATCGCGGCCATCTTGCGGGAAGCGGCTGACGCCGATACTCACCGTCACCTCTGCTGATCGCATGCCCAAGGTGTAGGGGCTGCCAATAGCATCAATCAATTTGGCGGTAACCCGTTGGGCGGCGTCAGTATCTGACAGTTGCGGCAAGATGACCAAAAACTCATCACCGCCCAGTCTGGCGACGTAATCAGAATCGCGTAATGCAGCGTTAATGCGCAGTGCGACTTGTTTGAGTAGGTCATCTCCGGTGTTGTGGCCCAGAGTATCGTTCACCTCTTTAAAGCCATCAAGATCCAGCAACAACAAAGTCAAGCCGCCCAGTGCGGCAGTCGTGGGATCGCTAATGCGGGCCTCAATATGATCAACCACTGCGGGCCGATTAAACAACCCTGTCAGCGCATCATGGGTCGCTTGATGCGCCATCCGCGCCTGCATTTTGCGCTGCTCAATACTGAGGCGGCGTAGCGTGCCATATAAAAAAATCAGAATGAGAGCCGCCGATGAAATCAACGCTAAAATCAGACGTCGCACCTTGTCGCCATAAAGAAATTGATCAATCTCCAATTTATCAAGCTGGGTTTTGGTTGCGCCGAGCATGCGGTAAGTCAGGTTTAACAGCTTTTCATGGGCAATGTCATCGCCCGGCTGCCGTACCATTGCCTGCGCGGTTGAGAGGCCCCGATTTTTACGAGCCTCAACCAAGCGCTTTTCTTTTTGCACCAGAGCCGCTACCGCTGATTGCAAAGAATCAAAATTTTCATCAAGGACTGAAAAGTCGGCGCGCTTATCAGCCAGATAGCTAATTTCAGCTTGCATTTCGACTACTCCTGCGCGATACGGTCTGAGATCGGCATCTTTGCCGGTGATTAAAAAACTTTGCTCACCAGTCTCTATCAGCATGGCTTGAAAGCGAATAGCCTCCAGGCTGGCAACCATGCGTTGCGTTCGTAATACTTGCTCGTTGATCGAGATGAGACTTTCAGCTGCGATAACCGCCACTGTTGAAACAGCCACAATCGCCACCACGGCAAAGATTAGCGTGGTGAGCGCAACGTTATCAATGGTAGCTTTAAAGTTCAATGGTGATGACGGATCCGTTTTACATCCACTAATCGTTATTTAATTTCTGCAAAAGCCTGTTTTGCGGCGGTAGCGGTCATGGTAATTTCATCTGCAGTATGCGCCGCTGATACAAAGCCCGCTTCGAATGCGGAGGGAGCCAGATATATGCCGCGCTTTAACATAGCGTGAAAAAAACGGTTGAAGCGCTCGCGATCAGACTGCATAACCTCGGTATAGCTGGTGGGTGCGGTTGCGTTGAAAAAAATACCGAACATTCCCCCCAGACTCTTGCCCGAAAATGCAATGCCCGCTTCTTTGGCCGCCGCCACCAGTACCGCCACCAATTGCTCGGTTGTTGCTGAGAGCGTTTCAAAAAACCCTGGCATGGCAATCAGTTCAAGGGTTTTTAATCCTGCTGCAACTGCGACTGGATTGCCTGATAATGTCCCCGCCTGATAAACCCCGCCTAGCGGTGCCAGGTGGGCCATGATGTCACGTCGCCCGCCAAATGCGCCTACCGGCATCCCACCACCGATAACTTTACCCAGTGTCGTGAGGTCGGGGGTCACGCCATAATGGCCTTGCGCACCTTGCAAGCCGACACGAAACCCGGTCATCACTTCATCAAAAATCAATACCGCACCGTATTTTGTGCACAACTCCCGAAGGGTATCGATATAAGCTTGTGAAGGCATTACAAAATTCATATTGCCGGCAATCGGCTCGATAATCACGCAAGCCAGTTCATTACCCATGACCTTGAAGGTGTTAGTCAACTCTTCTAAATCGTTATAGGTCAACACCACAGTGTGGGCCGCCACCTCGGGTGGAACTCCAGCTGAGCTAGGGTGGCCGAAGGTAAGGGCGCCCGAGCCTGCTTTAACTAATAATGAATCGCTATGGCCGTGGTAGCAACCTTCAAATTTAACGATTTTGCTACGGCCTGTAAAACCGCGCGCAAGCCGAATGGCGCTCATCGTAGCTTCGGTGCCTGAGCTGGTCATCCGCACCTGCTCGAGCGAGGGCAGCAATGTAACCAGGCGTTCAGCTATTTCAAGCTCGGCCTCAGTTGGGGCGCCAAAGCTCATGCCATCTGCTGCACGCGCTTGTACTGCTTTCACCACTTCAGGATGCGCGTGCCCCAATATTGCCGGGCCCCATGACCCAATATAGTCAATATAACGGTTGCCATCTACATCCCACATATAAGCGCCGTTCGCTTTGCGGAAAAATACCGGCGTCCCGCCTACTGAACGAAACGCACGTACGGGAGAATTAACGCCGCCAGGAATGACACGTTGAGATTTTTCGAAGAGTTGTCGGCTGTTATCAAACATTTGGACTTAATACGCTTTCTTTGATGTGGGATGGCGATGCAAAATACAAAATAAAAAGGCATGATTTGTGGTGATTGGCGCTCAATGCTGTGTTTTTACAGGCGGCGCTGGGTTTACAGCGAGAGGGTGATCAAGCGCGGCGTCTGCTGTGCTGACATTGCTGGTAGCCACAGTTTCGATGTCGTTATTGTCCCTATCTTCGTCGTCGCGCGCCCAAAAAAACCGGTCAGGGACTAATTTCCCCATGCCCGGCCGGAAGCCAAATTTTAGTGCTTGCCAGGTGTACTCTTGGGCCTCGCGAACGGCATCATCAATCCCTAAGCCGCGCGCCATGGTGGCGGCAATAGCCGAGGCTAAAGTGCTGCCAGCGCCGTGGTATCGTCCGGGTAAACGTTGCCACGTGTCGCTACGCAAAATACCTTTATCGTGGAACAAGGTATTGATAACATCGGCGCTAGCTTCATGTGTTCCGCTGACCAATACATATTCAACGCCGATATCAACTAAGCGCATAGCGAGCCTTTCAATATCCATCTCTGCCGCGCTACTGTCCTCGTAGTCATTAAGCATCAAGCGGCGCAATTCCAGGGTATTGGGGGTGATCACAGTGCACTGTGGGATGAGTAGCTCGCGGATTGCCTCCAGCGCTTCTTCGTTGGCAAACTCATCGCCTCGGCCAGACGCCAGTATCGGATCAAGAACCAGTGGGATTTCTGGATAGTCCGACACGATTTCTGCAATGGCGGCAATATTTTCTAAACTGCCCATAGCGCCTATTTTAAATGCAGCAACAGGAACATCTTCCAAAATAGCGCGCGCCTGATCGGACACCCAGTCCGAATCAATTGCAAAAATGCCTTCAACACCGGAGGTATCCTGCACCGTAATGGCGGTTATCACCGATAAAGGATGGCAGCCCATACTGGCAAGCGTTAAAATATCGGCTTGCAAGCCAGCACCTCCCGAAGGATCGGTTGCGGCAAATATTAGTACGGCGGGTGGTGCTTTACGAAGATCGGGCATAGTGGATGGTGAAAGCGGGTGAATTACCGATGAATAAGCACTTGTAAGGCCGCAATAGTTAGGCCTGCAAAAAAATATCCCACATCAAAAAACAACTGGCTGGTATTAAGCTAACTTGTACAGTTACAATTAGTGCGTATGCGGTATACGCCTGTATTGTAGCTGTATAGATGATTTGCAAAACAAAGCTATCGGCTTAGTTATGCTCTGCCTTTAAACGGGCATCAAATTGTTTTTAGATTATCCAAAAAAATATTGATCAAGCAGCCGCACCATAACAATTTGTCTTAACTCGTATCGAACAGGAATTAACCAAGCGTGATAACGGAAATTGACGCCTACAAAACCTGGATGTGCCTCGTTTGTGGTCTGATTTATGATGAGGCTGTGGGCTGGTTGGATGACGGCATAGCGCCAGGAACGCGGTGGGCAGATGTTTCTATTAGTTGGAGTTGTCCTGAATGCGGCGCACGCAAGGATGATTTTGAGATGGTGGAGATTTAATATTTAATTGCATAACAACGGTGATGCAAAAGCCTGACCTGAACAGGCTAGCTTCATAAATTAACAAATGTTGTTAAGTTTTCATATTGTCCCCGAACGGAAAACACGATAACCTAAATAGCGTAGCGCTTCCAGGTGGACATGCGATTTGACGCAGCGCAATCAATTATTATTTGATGCATGAAAAAATCTGATCCAAGTTGTTGTAAACAAGGCAGTAAAAAAATAATAAGTCTTTGTTCATAAAGAGTAGTTTAAATTTAGGAACGCAGCGTGGCTGAAACCAAGATTTTATCGGGCGTGAGAGTGATGGTGATCGATGATTCGAATACGATTCGTCGGTCTGCCGAGATTTTTCTCATGCAGGCAGGTTGCCAAGTTATTCTGGCCGAGAACGGTTTTGATGCTCTCGCCAAGATTGCGGATCATCAACCCGATTTGATTTTTGTCGATATCATGATGCCGCGTTTGGATGGTTACCAAACCTGCGCTTTGATCAAGAAAAATGGCAAACATAAATCTACGCCAGTTATTATGCTTTCTTCAAAAGACAGCCTTTTTGACCGAGCCAGAGGGCGTATGGTGGGCTCAGATGAATATCTAACGAAGCCGTTTTCGAAAGAAAGTTTACTGAAAACAGTCGAGGCTCATTTGGCAGATCGACGGACAACAATGCAGTCTAATACCGCTTGAGTTACTGATTGTGGCTGGCAGGTGTAATCTCTAAACTTTAGGACTGGATGCTGACTTGAATGTGCAATGCAGAATATAAAATCAGACGCGACATAGAATTAATGCACCATAGAATTAATAACTGAATTACTGATATTTTTTGGAGTAGAACATGGCCGTTAAGAAAATCCTGATCGTTGATGACTCACCCACTGAACGAGCTTTCCTCGAAGGGGTATTAACCAAGGCGGGCTACACCGTTGTGCAAGCAACGAGCGGCGAAGAAGGGGTTGAACGCGCCAAGGCCGAAATCCCGGATTTAATTTTGATGGATGTGGTGATGCCTGGCCTAAATGGCTTCCAGGCGACTCGCGCGATTACGCGGGAGGAAGCCACTAAACATGTGCCCGTATTTATTTGCACTACAAAAGACCAGGAAACAGACAAAATCTGGGGCATGCGCCAAGGCGCCAAGGATTACCTGGTCAAGCCGGTTAATGCGGCGGAGCTGCTCGCCAAAATTAAGGCATTAGGCTAATCGCGAACCACCATGGCCCGTAAAACCAGCCTTCGCGAATTCCAGCAAAACTTTGCGCTGCGCCTGCGCGATTTGTCATCGCGTAAAACGGTCGCCTCGAAATTGGGTTTTCAGGTGGGCATGGACAACTGCTTTGTTACTTTGTCAGATGTTTCAGAAGTAATACCGGTCCCGGTTTTTGTTACTGTTCCGCAGACGCACAGCTGGTTCAGAGGGGTGTCAAACGTACGCGGAAAACTTTATAGCACCGTAGACTTTGCCTCGTTCCAGGGGGCCGCCGCAACAACGCCCAGCATGGAGAGGCGGGTGATTTTGATCCATGAAAAATTGATCGAAGGCGCCGGCTTACTGGTAAATCGCATGCTAGGCTTGCGTAATCCTGAAACTTTCGTTTTTGATAGCGGGCAAGATCCAGACCGCCCGTGGATTAAAGCGCGCTATCGTGATCCCAATGCTGCGGTTTGGCTTGAATTGGACTTAAGCGTATTGGCCGGCGATGCGCGTTTCCTCGAGGTTGGCGTAATGAGTATCGGCCATGCAGGCAACACAGCTACCGCTTCGGCAGCTTCAGCCGTATTGTCATAATGGCGGTAATTTCAGCATCAAAATTTAACCCGTTACGTTGTTTTATCAGTTCAGCTTCAGGTAAGTTCAAGTAAATTTTAAGCAATAAAACCGAATAAAAAACAGCCTCAACCCAGCGCATCAAAAGTATTCAGGATCGGAGAAGTTCATGGCGTTCAAACTACCAACACCCAACTTCCTAAAAAAAGACGGTAAGCCTCAGGCCGCCGCGAAACCAACGGCAACCCCGCCTATGTCTGCTTCGCCAAGGGTCACGGAGCCTACGGAAAAGCTTTCTGCGAAGCCGGGGAAAAAGACCGGCCTTTCCTTTGCCGGACTATTCGGCGGGAGCAAAAAACCACTACTCGTTAATAAGTCACTAGGCGCCGTCAACACGCCATCAACGGTGGCGGGTTTAAGGCCCGCGCCGTCTACTAACTCCGGCCTCGCCAACACCGGCAATCAAACCCAGAAAATCGCGGTTGCAATCGCGGCCAATAAAATTGCTAAGCCGGTCAAATTGTCGTCGGGATTCAAGCTGCCTATCATTGGCGATAAACCGGCTGAGAAACAATTGCCGATTTTGTTGGTTATTGCGGGAATTTTTTTGGCGTTAACGATTGCCGCCGTTTACTTTGACGCCGTTAGCCGAGGCGATAATGCAACTTATACAAACATTACTTCACAGTTGCAGTTTCACACACAGCGTCTCGCTAAATCTGCTGGGCAGGCTGCGCGCGGCGATTCGCTCGCATTCGCGCAATTGCAGGATAGCCGAGATGAATTTCAGCGTTACACGGATGTATTAAATAACGGCGGCTTTGCGTTTAGTTCGGTTGTGCCAAGCGCTAAATCTTCCGAGGAGCTCAGTTCCCGCCTTACAGAATTGACCAAGCGTTATGCTGACGCGTCAAATGCAGCAACGGCTATTTTAGCGGCCAAGGCCGATTTGATCGACTTATCCCGCAATATTGCGCAAGTTCGTTCCGGCTCCGAGGAGCTTGCCCTGTTGTCACAAGATCTAACTGGTTTGATGTTGCAATCAAATGCGCCACCCGTTCAGGTGCTTAAGGTAAATCGACTCACCTTTTTGGCAGAACGCATGGGCCGCGGATCTGCCGAGATTTTAGGCGCAGAGATTATCGACCCAGAGGTTTCGTTTTTGATGGGGAAAGATACCAACGATTTCCGCGAGCTGATCAAAGCGCTGGAGTCTGGTTCAGAAGCGCTGGGCATTGCCGCGCTGCGCGACCCGGATGGCAAGTCGCGTGTCGCAAAGCTGCGTGCGCAGTTCACCACATTTGAGCAAAACATTTCGCCGATCCTGGGGAATGTTCAAAAACTGGTCTCAGCTCGTCAATCGGCGCGCGCCTTACAGCAAGGTTCAGAGCAGCTGTTATCAACTGTGGAGCAGCTGCAAAATGCGCTGGCTGCAGAAAAACAGAATTGGCCGCTGGTTTTAGCGCTTGTGTTCGGGCTGTTGGCACTCATCGTGCTGGGTTTTATTGCGGCAGTATTCCTTAGCGATGCGCGTAAACGTGCTGGCGCATCTGAAGCAGAAAATAAACGGAACCAAGAGGCTATTCTGCGTTTGCTAAACGAGATGGGCGATTTGGCTGATGGTGATTTGACGATTCGCGCAAAAGTTACAGAAGACATTACTGGCGCCATTGCCGACTCAATGAATTACACCATTGACGAACTGCGTACGCTGGTAACAGGGGTAAATAATGCGTCCAATTCGGTGTCAGTAAAATCCCAGCAAGCGCAGGCTGTTTCTGTGCAATTACTTGACGCCGCAGAAAAGCAGTCTCTTGAGATTCAAGGCACAACGCAAGACGTGCTGAAAGTGGCCGAAACGCTTACGTTGGTGTCAGCCTCCGCTGAGGAGTCTTCCAATGTGGCTATGCGCTCATTGGCAGCGGCAGATAAAGGGCGCTTGGCTGTACAAAACTCCATTACCGGTATGAACGATATTCGTGAGCAGATTCAGGAAACCTCAAAGCGTATCAAGCGTCTTGGCGAGTCTTCACAAGAGATTGGCGAGATTGTAGAGTTGATCTCGGATATTACGGAACAAACAAACGTACTGGCGTTGAACGCGGCTATTCAAGCCGCGTCTGCCGGCGAGGCGGGCCGTGGTTTCTCAGTTGTCGCGGAAGAGGTGCAGCGACTTGCCGAACGTTCTGCTGAAGCAACCAAGCAGATTGG
>JAYWCO010000070.1:0-2273 GCA_043780475.1 Burkholderiales bacterium
TAAATGTAAATATTACCCGCAGCCACACACACGGACTCATCGCCACCGGGCTGGGTAAAAGTTATGGCGCGCGCAGAGTGGTGAGTGATGTATCCATTACCGCCCAACCAGGGGAAATTGTCGGCTTACTGGGCCCGAACGGCGCTGGTAAAACCACCACCGCGTCAATGATTTGTGGCCTGGTTCATCCGGATCAGGGCACCATCATGATCAACGGGATTGATGCACAGCATGATACTGACGCAGCCAAACGCCGCATCGGTTTAGTACCGCAAGATATTGCGCTTTATGAAACCCTGTCGGCGATGCATAACCTCGAACTGTTCGGCGCGCTCTACGGCATGGCAGGCGAAGCGCTAAAAAAGCGCACACAGGCAGCACTTGAATTGGTGGGCCTGGCTGATCGCGCCGATGACAAACCAGCGACATTCTCAGGCGGCATGAAGCGTCGGCTCAATATCGCCGCAGCACTGGTGCATGACCCGGATGTGTTGATTCTGGATGAACCAACCGTCGGCATTGATCCCCAAAGCCGCAATGCCATCTTCGATAACCTTGAAGCTTTGAAAGCGCGCGGCAAAGCGATTATCTATACCACCCACTATATGGAAGAAGCCGAGCGCTTGTGCGACCGAATCGTGATCATGGATCACGGCAAAGTCATTGCCAGCGACACCCTCGCCGGGCTTTATGCACGCATACCGGCATCGCAGATATTGGATGTTGAAATTGACGGCAAGCTTGATCTGAATGCGCTTAAGCAGGTGGCAGGCGTCAAGGATGCCCTCTTCGCCAACTCACAACTCAGGATCACACTCCATGATTTGTCGCGCGATGGGGCCTTGGTGCTCACCTGGTTGGGCATGCACGGATTAAAGGTGAAGCATATTTCATCGGGCCGGGCCAATCTGGAAACCCTGTTCCTCACGCTCACTGGCCGTCAGTTGCGCGATTAGCGCCATCAATGTGCCCAACGATTAAGGAAAAATATGAACGCCTCCATGCATGCTCTCATCGCGCTGATTCGCAAAGACTTTACGTTGTTCATTTCAAATAAACGCGCGCTCATTATTACGATAGCCGCTCCGATCCTGATTGCCGCGTTTTTTGGCACACTGATGGCGCCCGGATCCGATAAATTATCCAAGGTTGATATTGCCCTTATTGATTTAGACCGCAGCGCGCTGTCACAAAAAATAGTGGCTACTATGGCCGCCGATGCCGCGTTGGCGGTGAGCACCCCTACTGAGGCCGAGGCCATTGGCTTGGTGCGTAAGGGCAAGCTGCGAGCAGCCATCGTGTTACCGGCTGCGTTCGGCGTAAATGCGGGAAAAGCGTTTTTTGCAGGTGCTGAAAATAGCAACAAACCGCAGGTCACGATTCATTACGATCCCTCGCAAAGCATGGTGCTGGGACTGGTTCGCGGGGTGTTGGCACAGCATGTGATGGAGACTGTGGCCCAATCTGTGTTTAGCGCTGACAACGCCTCGATCAAGCAGTTTCGTGCCGATTTAACGCAGAACACGACCATGCCCCAAGAGCTGAAGCGTGAGCTGAACACGATGTATGACAGCATCGCCAAGGTGCAAACCCAGACGGCTGGCGCTGACAATAATATGCCCGGTTTCAGTATGCCGTTCACCACCAGCACAGCAGAAGTTACGTCCGAAATTGATAAAAAATATAATAGCTACGCGCAATCATTTGCTGGCATGAGCGTGCAATTTATTTTATTCATGGGTATCGATTTTGGGGTGGGCCTGCTGCTGGCTAGACGCATGGGCTTATGGAAGCGGCTGCGTGCGGCACCGATTTCGCGCCGCCTGTTAATGGGTAGCGGCATCATCAGCTGCACCTTGATTGCGATTCTGGTGATGGGGGTGATTTACGCGGTGGCGCTCGCATTGTTTGGGGTGCGAATAGAAGGCAGCATCGCGGGTTTTATCGGCGTGATCGGCGCGTTTGGATTCCTGACGGCGACCTTTGGCCTGCTGATTGCAGCTATCGGCAAAACCCCGGAGGCGACGCGTGGTTTGGCCACGCTGGCGACCCTCCTGATGGTGATGTTAGGCGGCGCCTGGGTACCCAGCTTTGTATTTCCTGAATGGCTGCAAACAATTTCGCTGGCCGTGCCAACCCGCTGGGCGATTGACGGGCTGGCCGCAATGACCTGGCGCGGGTTGGGGATCGAAGCGGCATTAGCACCCATTGGCGTGATGCTCGCCTTCAGTGCCGTATTTGCGGTCATTGCGATTTGGCGGTTTGACTGGGAG
>JAYWCO010000071.1:0-2576 GCA_043780475.1 Burkholderiales bacterium
GGCCGACTATATCGAGAAAATCATGTACGTCGATATGCGCCTGTGGCTGCCGGACGATCTGCTGACCAAGGTTGATCGCGCCACCATGGCCTATTCGCTGGAAGCACGGGTGCCCTATCTCGATCACAAGTTTGTCGAGTTTGTTGCCAAGCTCAATCCTGCGCTCAAACAAAACGGCAAGACCACCAAATATTTATTAAAGAAATTAGCGGAAAAATATCTGCCCGATTCTATTGTTCATCGCGGCAAGCAAGGCTTTGTAATGCCGCTATCGCCGTGGCTGGAAGGCGGGCTCAAGCAACATATGGAAGCCTCACTCGGTATCGATGGCCTGCAAAAGCGCGGTTTATTCCGCGATGGTGCGTTACCGAATCTGTTGGCAGAAAACCGGCGAGGCCGCAGCAACCACGCTGGTCGTTTATGGGCGCTGACTGTACTGGAGCTTTGGTTCAAGCGGCATCAGCCTGATTTCAAATTATAAAAATATGCCCCCGAAAAATAACTCACGCCCGCTCTCCATACTGCATACCGAAAATTCCACTGGCTGGGGCGGACAGGAAATTCGCATTCTCACCGAAGCACGCGGCATGCTGGATCGCGGCCATCAGGTGATGCTGCTGACCCCGGCCAGTGCTGAAATTTTACCGGCGGCCCAGCGCATGGGAGTCCCAACCACCGCCATCGATATTGAAAAAAAACGCTTGGGCCCGCTGTTCCGCCTGCGTTCATGGCTGGCGCAGCATGGCCACGAATATGATGTTATCAATACTCACAGTTCTACCGATAGTTGGTTGACCGCGATGGCTTTAGCGACCTTGGCGAGCTTATCAAACACGCCGCCCATGGTGCGCACGCGGCATGTCTCAACCCCGATCAATAATCATTTTTCGACACGCTGGCTTTACACCAAAGCGACTTCGCATATCGTGACGGCCGGTGAAGCGCTACGCCAGCAGCTGCATCGCGACAATGGTTACGCGCTGGCGAGCATGACTTCCGTGCGAACCGGGATTGATTTGAAACGCTACAAGCCAATCGATAAAGCCGCTATGCGCGCCAAGCTGGGATTGGAAAATGCGCCTACGCTCGGCGTGCTGGCAACGCTGCGCGACTGGAAAGGCCATCGCGATTTACTCGATGCGATAGTTTTATTGCGCGAGCGATTCCCGGACTTGCAAACCTGGCGCCTCGTTATCATCGGCGATGGGCCGGAGCGTGAACGCCTGCACGTTCGTATTCAAGAGCTGAATTTGCAAAGCGTAGTGCGCATGGTTGGCAATCAGGAAAATGTGCCGGAATGGTTGTCCGCGCTAGATCTACTCACCCTGCCTTCGTATGGTGCAGAAGGCGTGCCACAAGGCATCATGCAGGGTATGGCGTGCGGACTGGCCGTGGTCTCCACCACAGTCGGGGCGATCAACGAAGCGGTGCAGGAAGGCGTGACCGGTTACATGATCGCCCCGCGTAATCCTGAAGCATTGGCCGAAGCACTCGCCAAACTCATGCATAACGATGCTTTGCGCACGCAAATGGGGGCGGCCAGTTATACCTATGCTCAACAGCACTTCGGCATTGATGTGATGCTCGATAAAATGGAAACTATTTTTGCGGAAGCCAGCAAAAATAACAGCAACGCCATGAATGCAGTGCGATGAAAACCGCACCTTTGATCGGTAGTGCCGAAGCGCTGGCCGTCAAACGGATTCTGATCATCAATGTCACCCGCATCGGCGATACGCTATTAAATACGCCCGCGATTCGCGCCATTGTTAGGCATTTTCCGAATGCGGCGATCACCTGTCTGGGCCACGCCAAACGCGTTGAGGTGCTGCATCATTTGCCCTATCTGGCAAAAGTAGGCGAGATCGATAAGCGCTCAGCACTTTATCGCGGGCGCTTGGGCTTCCTGAGAAATCTGACGGGCGAACGCTACGATTGGGCGTTCGTCTGGGGCCAGGACGAGGCGCTGCATGACTATGCGCTGCGCAAAGCGGATCGGGTGGTCGGCTATACGCAAAAAAATACGACCTTGAATAAACGCCTGTATCACGCGGCGGTTGAGCCCAAGCTGTATAGCCTGCACGGTGTGGCGATGCAGCTCGCGCTGCCGTTTTCAGTCGGCATAGCGGCGGACGGTTATGGTCTGGATTATGTGGCTACTGGCCGCGAGCTGCTCGAGGCTAAGGTACAACTGGCACGGCTGGGGCGGCTGGCAGGGGATCTGGGCACCAATCCAAAACCCGTCATTGGTTTGCAAGTCGCCAGCTTCCCCACCAAGGCGTATCGCGATTGGCCGATTGAGCAATTTATTGCGCTGGGCGTGCGCATTGTCAAATCACATCCCCGCGCGCATTTTTGTTTATTCGGCGGGCTGGATGACCGCGAGCGCACCGCCATTTTCAAAAATTTATTGCCCGATAACACCACCGTTTACGCGGGCGAATTATCGCTACGCGAAACCGCCGCGATCATGCATGAAATTGATTTATATATTGGCGTTGATACCGGCCCGACCCATTTATTTGGCGCGCTCGGTAAACCGATGGTGGCGATGTACCACCCAACACTGCCCAGCG